>JAGLDM010000416.1 GCA_023145595.1 Flavobacteriaceae bacterium
CTATCATTGTTTGAAATGCCATTTTGGAAGTAAATCGTTCGTCAATTCTTTCTACAGGAATTTTAGGATATTTGTTTTGTAATTTTTTCAAAAAAGGAGTTATTAAAACTTCACTTTCACTAGGTTGGTTGTTCATTTGTTTTGGTTCACCAACCAAAAACAATTCAACATTTTCAGATTTTAAATAATTATCTAAAAAAGTAAAAATCGTTTTTGTTTGGACTGTAGTTAATCCTGATGCAATAATTTGTAAGTCATCAGTAACAGCAATTCCTGTTCGTGCTTTTCCGAAATCAAATGCTAAAATTCGTGCCATAAAAAATAGTTTGGGGTAAATTTACTATTAATAAATAAAAGGAATATTTATAGGTGTATTATATTTCGGTGTATTATATTTGTCATTCAAAAACAATTATGAAAAACAAGTTGTTTTTTATTGTAAATGAGGTTGATGCGCTATCATTTAAGTCAAATAATTTAAAATTAAAAATTTCGATTTATGTTGGATTTTATCAAAAAAGGAAGAGAAATGAGAATTAAAATAATAGGATTATCTATACTTGTTTTAATTGCCTCATGTACAACTGATGAGGGTGATTCTAAATTGCCTCTTCAAGATTATAATACAGTTACAGTAGAGACTATCAATACCAATTTAAAGGTTGTAAATATAGTTGTTGATCAAGAAGAGTTTGATCATATGTATGAAAATTATGAAGAGGATATTGAAATTGAAGCCTACTTTAATTTGTATAAAAACAACGTGCTTGAAATTGATAGTAAACTCGTTGAGTTACAGATAAAAGGATCTTATAGTACTAAGTTTCCTTTGAAATCATTGGGGATGAAATTTGATAACACATATAATAATGCTGAAAACAATTACAATTTGATAGATCCAGACTTATTGCCATTTCATAATGTAGATGAGATTAAATCTTTTAGGTTACGAAATTCTGGAAATGATTTTGAGCTTACAATGGTAAAGGATATGAGTTATACTAAATTAGCTATTGATGCAGGTCTTAATATTGATGTGATGTATGCTGAACAAATGGTAGTGTTTGTAAATAATAGTTTTTTAGGGATTTTAAATTTTAGAACAGAAAAAAACGATAAAGGAGTTTCAAGATTGTATGGCGTAAGTAAAAATGATATTACTTTAGCTAAAATTGAACACCCTGGGATTTTAGTTAAAAAAGATGGTGATTTTGATAAAATTGATGCTTTTGAAAATGCTATTAAGCAAGGGGATTATAATTACATAGTTAGTGAAGTTGAAATTACAAATGTGATTGATTATTTTATTTATGAATCATTTATTGGTAATGGTGATTGGCCAATAAACAATGTGTTGTTTTTTGCGATAGAAGACGGTCCTTTTAGATTTTTATTATATGATTTAGATCTTGCAAGCCATGATTTAAGGAGATCTCCGATGAAATATATTTATAACAAAACTGCTAATTTGGGAACAGGTTTGTTTGATGTGTTATACAGTAATCCTGACTTTAAATTACAATATGACACAAGATGGAATGAATTAATGGAATCAGATTTATTAACGTCTCATAGATTTGATAATATTGTAAATACTTATAAAGAGAATGTTGAAGTTGAAATGAAACTTCAAATTGATAAATATAAAAAACCAGAAACACTTACTAATTGGTACATTAATTTGGAGGAATTAAAAAATAAATTTAAAAGACGTGAGAATTACGTAAAATAAGAAATAAACACAATGACTGAAATACAACAAATTATAGAAAATGCTTGGGAAAATCGAGAATTATTGAAAGAAGAAGCAACACAAAATACGATTAGAGAAGTTGTAGATTTATTAGATAAAGGCGAATTGCGAGTTGCTGAACCGATTGAAGGTGGGTGGCAAGTGAATGAATGGGTTAAGAAAGCAGTTGTAATGTATTTTCCAATTCAGGAAATGGAAACGATGGAAGTGGGTATTTTTGAATATCATGATAAAATTCCGTTGAAAAGAAATTATAAAGAAAGAGGAATTAGAGTAGTGCCAAATGCGGTTGCACGTCATGGAGCTTATATTTCTTCAGGTGTAATTTTAATGCCCAGTTATGTAAATATTGGAGCGCATATAGAAGAAGGAACCATGGTAGATACTTGGGCAACTGTTGGTAGTTGTGCTCAGATTGGTAAAAACGTACATTTAAGTGGTGGTGTAGGAATCGGCGGAGTGTTAGAGCCATTACAAGCTGCACCAGTAATAATAGAAGATAATGTTTTTGTAGGGTCAAGATGTATTGTTGTTGAAGGAGTTCATGTGGAAAAAGAAGCCGTTCTTGGAGCAGGAGTTGTTTTGACAATGAGTACTAAGATTATTGACGTTACAGGAGACGAGCCTGTTGAAATAAAAGGAAGAGTACCAGCAAGATCAGTGGTGATTCCAGGATCATACCCTAAGAAATTTAAAGCGGGAACTTATAATGTGCCTTGTGCAATTATCATAGGTCAGCGAAAAGAAAGTACCAATAAAAAAACATCATTGAATGATGCGTTACGTGAGAATAATGTAGCGGTCTAAAGCAAGCCTATGAGTAAGGTTGTAATCTATACCAGTACTTTTGGAAAGAATCACGGAGTTGTTCCTCAAAAAAAAATGGCGGGGGTAGATTTTATTTGTTTTACTGATGATGTCTCTAAAGTTGAAGGTGCATGGACTCCCGTGCTTTTAAAAAATGACGAATTAGATAGTAATCATCTAAGAAATAGGCATTCAAAACTTTTACCACATTTATATTTTAAGGAATATGAAATAAGTATTTATATTGATTCAAATTACCTAATTATTGGTGATGTTTTAAAACTTATTGCTGAATTGAAAGACTTTAAAATGGCTATTTTTGATCACAATCAGGCTGATGATGCTAGAGATTGTATTTATGATGAGTATGATGCAATTTTAGAGTTAGGTAAAAAGGAAAGGGCTTATAAGGATGATCCAAAAATAATGAAAGAACAACTTGATTTTTTTAGAGATCAAAAGTATCCCAAAAATAACGGACTTATTTTTGCGGCTGTTTTAATTAGGAGGCATAATGATAAAGAAGTTATTAAAATGATGGAAGATTGGTGGAATATAGTGTCAAGTAAAAGCAAGAGAGACCAATTAAGTTTTGATTACATTGCTTGGAAAAATAATTTTAAGCCAATTATATTAGAAGGTGATTTAAGAAAAGGAAATCCGTATTTTTATTATTTAGCAAATGCAAGAAGGAGTTATACAAAAAAAATAATCCTATATAAAATATTTCGTTTTTTTGGTTTTAAAATGCATCAATAAAATCAAACTCTATATGTTTTTTAACTATAAAAAGGTGCATGTTATTTTTTGTTAACCTCATTAATAAAATTGTTTTATACGAAGTTAGTTTTTATGAGAATTTTAGTCATACAACAAAAAATGATAGGTGATGTGTTGGTGAGTTCTATATTGTGTGAAAACTTAAAGAAAGCATACCCCAATTCACAGGTAGATTATATGATATATGAATCTACGGCTGCTGTTCTTGAAGGGAATCCTTTTATTGATAATTTAATTTTATTCACTAAAACACATCGAAACAACAAAAGGTCTTTTTATAAACTTATTAAACAATTAAACAGGAATGATTATGATGTTGTAATTGATGCATATTCTAAATTAGAAAGTTGGATTCCTGTTTTCTTTTTAAATGCTCCTGTTAAAATTTCTTATCAAAAGTCTGGGCGTAAATTTTTATACACTCATTCAATTAAACTTTTGGAAGAACCAACATCTAATATTGGATTGATTATTGAAAGACGCCTGTCATTACTTTCTCCGTTAAGATTACCTATTTCATTAGATAGCAAACCTAAATTATACTTGTCTAATGATGAAAAGGCTTTTGCTGATTCTAAATTTGAACAATTCGGAATAGACAAAAATAAAAAGACGGTTATGATGTCTATTATAGGGAGTAGTATTGATAAAACTTACCCTTTAACCAACATGTCAAAAGTTATTGATTTTGTTGTTGAAAAGTTGAATTGCAATATCTTATTCAATTATATTCCGAATCAATTAAATGACGCTCAAATTATATTTGATGCTTGTAGGGAACAAACGCAAAAGAATGTTTTTTTTGATTTGCTAGGTGGGAATTTAAGGGAATTCATTGCCATTATGAATCATTGCGATATGATTATTGGAAATGATGGCGGTGCAATTAATATGGCAAAAGCACTGGATAAGCCTTCTTTTATAATTTTTTCTCCATGGATAGAAAAACAAATGTGGGCAACTTTTGAAGATGGGAAATTTCATAAGTCGGTTCATTTAAAAGATTATAATCCCGAATTGTTTAGAGATAAATCACAGAAAGAATTAAAGAGTGAATCATTAAATCTTTACAGTAAATTTGATTTTAGTTATTTTAAACAAGAATTAAATAATTTCTTGGAATATCACAATGTTAAACAGCAGATCCCCAAATACAAAAAAACAGTTTCTTCTACCTCTGAAAAATTGACAGTATTGGTAATTACCTTTAATGAAATAGGTAATATAGATGAGTTAATCGAGTCAATCTCATTTGCAGATGAAATTATAGTTGTAGATTCATTTAGTACTGATGGAACTTTCGAAGCGCTCCAAAAACAGGAAAAGGTGAAGGTGGTTCAGCGGAAATTTATAAATTTTTCTAATCAACGAAACTATGCCGCTTCTTTAGCAAGCAATAAATGGGTTTTATTTGTAGACGCCGATGAGCGGATTCCTAATGCTTTGCAAATAGAAGTTTTGGATAATATAAATAATCCTAAAAACACTAAAATTTTTGGAATGTATCGCGAAATGTATTTTAATGGAGGTTTGTTAAAATATGGAGGGTATCAAACAGAAAAAGTATATAGACTTTACCATACTGATTTTACGAAATACAATTCGAATAAACTAGTACATGAAGTGTTAGAATTAAAATCAAAACCCAAATTATTAAAAAACAAGATTATACATTATTCGTATATCAGTGATGATAATTATAAGAAAAAATTAGAACTTTATGCTCGTTTACAAGCCAAAGAATTGAAACAAAAAGGTAAGAAGGCGTATTTGTTTTTATCAGTTGTTAAACCGGCATATCGCTTTATTCACTTGTGGTTTGTTCGATTTGGTTTTTTAGATGGAAAAAGAGGATTTAAAATGGCTAAGTTGAGTGCTTATGGAGTGAAACAGCGTTACAAAGAATTAAAGAAGCTTGTGAGTTAAAAAACGAACAAACTATTTAATGATTCGTATTTTTTGATCATGTTTTAAAGAACTACCAGAATAAGAGCCTTTTATAATAACAATAAACAACTCAAAGTGCCTGAATTTAAAGAGTGCTTTAAAAAACCATTTAGTAGCAAAATAAAAACGTATAATATTGTATTTTAAATAATTGTGATTTTTTCGTAGTGTATATAGTCTAGATAAGTTTCTCTCTTTTTTTATTTTGTAGTTTTGTTTTGTACTGGCTCCTTCTAAATGAACATAAGAAGTAGTTGGATTCAAATAAGAGGAATATCCAATCTTCTTAAGCCTATAGCAAAGATCCATTTCTTCATAATAAAAAAAGATATTGGTGTCAAAGCCTCTAATTAATGAAAAAGCCTCTGCTTTAAAAAACATAAAGGAACCCAAAATTAAATCAACCTGAAAAATAGAATTATATTTCATTTTTTTTCTTAAAGCTACTTTAGATGTTATTTCTACCATTTTGGTTCCGAAAAGTAATTTTCTAATTCCATGAAAATGATCAAACGAGTAGGTGGGGTTTAATTCCTTATCAAGAATCTGTGGACTAACAACTCCAACAGTCGGGTTTTCTTCCATAAAAGGGATTAAATTTGAAAAGCAATTTTCAATAAAAAGAACATCACTGTTAATAAACGCAAGGTATTTTCCTGTTGCTTGCTGAACACCTAACATATTTCCTCCTCCAAAGCCTAAATTTATATTACTTTCTATAAGTTTTAAATCATAAGGCAAGAGCAATCTTTTTAAGTTTTTGAAATCATCTATTTCAGAACAATTATCAACAATAATAATCTCGTATGAAATTGTAGGCGGAGTATGTTGTATAACAGAATCTACAAAATCTTTTGTTAATTGACTATTGTTGTAATTGATGGTTATAATTGATACCTCTAACATTCTGGAATGGTTTTGAAATTTAGATCACGACATATTTTTTGATCAAGTTTCATGGAATTCTCTGAATAAGCCCCTTTAAAAATAATAAGAACTAACTCCATACACTTCGGGTTAAAGAAACTTTTTAAAAGCCATTTCATTAAGAAGAAAAAGCGTATAAAACTATATTTTAGGTAGTTGTGGTTTTTTTGTAACACGTACAGCCTAGAGATATTTAATTCTTTTTTAATGGTAAAATTTTTTTGAGTACTTTCTCCTTCTAGGTGTATAAATTTTGTGTCGGGAACAAGGTAAGAATCAAACCCCTTTTTATTAAGCCGATAACAAATATCCATTTCTTCATAATATAAAAAGATGTTGGTATCAAAACCTCCCACCATAGAAAAAGCCTTCTTGTCAAAAAACATAAAGCAACCTTGTATAAAATCTACAGAAATAGGGGTTGTATATAATTTTTTTTTCCTTTTTTCCTTCTTAAAAAAATTAACAAACCCTATCCCAAATATTAAGCGTCTAATACCATGGTTAAAATCAAAGCTGTATGCGGGCTGTTTATTATGATCTAATTGTTGCGGAATTGCGACTCCAACCTTTGGGTTGTTTTTAAAAAAAC
>JAGLDM010000417.1 GCA_023145595.1 Flavobacteriaceae bacterium
AATAACTCCACTACCGCCAAAAGTAGGGTAACAAACAATACCTATTCTCATACTATTCCTTTATAATTCTAATTAGAGACGTAAATATAAGTGTTTACTTACAAAGGTGTTTTCATCGATCTATAAAAAAATCATAAAAATGAACTTTTGATTATTCCCGTCATTATACTAAACAAAAAAACTCAATTATAATAACAAAGCAGATGCTATTCTAATTGAGTTTTTTTAATTTTATTCAGAATGAAATTATCTACATTCTTTGATGTTTAATAATCTCCTAGAGTTTCTGGGTTTTGTGCCAATGCACTTGCAAGTTGCTCATCACTTGGCACTTTACCATGCCATTCGTTTGTACCTGACATAAAATCTACACCATGCCCCATATCTGTATATAAAAGAATACAAACTGGCTTTCCTTTTCCTGTTCTAGATTTTGCTTCATCTAAACCTGCAATAATACTTTCAATGTCATTTCCTTTTTTCACTTCTAAAACATCCCATCCGAAGGCTAACATTTTTGCTTTCAAATCTCCTAATGGCATTACAGCATCTGTAGAGCCATCAATTTGCTGACCGTTATAATCTATAGTAGAAATTAAATTATCAACTTTTTTACCAGCAGCATACATTATAGACTCCCAAAGTTGCCCTTCCTGCAACTCACCGTCACCATGTAGAGTGTAAACAATTTTATCATCTCCATTTAATTTTTTAGCCTGTGCCGCTCCTAAAGCAACACTCATACCTTGACCTAAAGAACCCGAAGCAACACGAATACCAGGCAGCCCATCATGAGTTGTTGGGTGTCCTTGCAATCTAGTATTAATCAATCTAAATGTTCCTAATTCAGAAACTGGGAAGAATCCACTTCTAGCTAATACACTATAAAAAAGTGGAGAAATATGACCATTCGACAAGAAAAATAAATTTTCATCTTTACCATCCATATCAAAGTCAGTTGAATACTCCATAACCTCTTGATACAAAATAGTCACAAATTCTGCACACCCTAAAGATCCTCCAGGATGACCTGAACTCACAGCATGTACCATCCTTACGATATCACGTCTTACTTGTTGCGAAAAATCTTGTAATTCTTGTATTGTCGCCATATTATTTATTTTAAATTTTCAGAAATACAAAAGTAAATGAATTGCTGCATTACACAAAGATTAAAAGGCTTTATTATAAATAATATATCAATATTTTAAGTCTTCTGTTTTTTCTTTTTTGCTGCAGGAAATAACACGTTATTTAATATAAGCCTATATCCAGGAGAATTTGGATGCAAATCTAGTTCGGTCTTAGGGTCACCTACTCTATGAGTGTAATCTTCTGGGTCATGACCTCCGTAAAAAGTAAACATTCCCTTCCCTTTAGTACCGTGGATATATCTTGCCTCCCCATTCATTTTGTTTTCTCCCATAATAAGTATGGTGGACTTGATATAATTCCGATTAAATGAGGTCGTTTGCCCCATAAAGCCTTTAACCAGACTCGTGTGATTTTGACAAAGCATGGTAGGAATTGGATCCCATTTAGCAGAATAATTCATTAGCGAAAAATAATCTGCTGTTCTTTTAATTTTTCGATCACCTGTCATATCTATATTAGAAAATTCATACACAACTGGGCTCCGCTCCAAATCAAAACCGGTAAATGCCATAGTTTTTGAGTAATCTAATTTTGAACTGTAATTTTTTTCTGATGGATCTCCATCAAACATAGATTCGCAAATATCAATTCCGTCTGCTGCTAATGCAATATCAAAACTATCTGTTGCAGAACACATCGCAAACATAAACCCACCTCCAACTACATAATCTCTTATTTTTTTTGAAACAGCCAGTTTTGCTTCAGACACTTTTTCAAAACCTAATGATTTTGCCAATTCTTCTGATCGCTGTTTGCCTTCAACATACCAAGTAGCAGATTTATATGAGGCGTAAAACTTACCATACTGACCTGTAAAATCTTCGTGATGTAAATGCAGCCATTGATAATTAATCAACTTATTGGCAAGAACTTCTTCATCGTAAATAACATCAAACGGAATTTCCGCATTAGTTAAAACCATAGTAACGGCATCATCCCATGGTTTTTTATCTTTGGGTGAATACACTGCAATTCTTGGTGCCTTTTCTAAAATTACTGATTCCATATTTTTAGAGGGACTCGCTATTTCTTCCAAGATTAATTCGGCTTTCAGATCTGAAATAACTTCATACGAAACACCTCTAATCTTACATTCATTTTCAATTTCAGGAGTAAATTCTAACAAAAAAGACCCTCCTTCATAATTTAAAAGCCATTGCGCTTTAAAACCCAATTCGAGCGTCCAATAGGTAATGCCGTATGCTTTTAGATGGTTTTTTTGCAATTCAGCACCCATAGGTATATAAATAAAGGATGCGAAAATTGAATTTGAAATAAATAGTATTAAAAGCAATAGGATATTGCTTTTACAAATGGATATATTTGACCTGATTGATTTCACAGAAATATTAAATAGTTGGTAACACGAAAATAGCAATTTTTAATTCCATTGCTGAAATAATTCCTAGAATGTAATTAAACGAAACCTCAAATCGATATTAATCCTATAGTAAAATATTAAAAAGGCATATCATCATCACTTCCTCCAAAGGCATCGCTTGGATCTATATGACTCGCACTTTTTGGAATTGTATTCATTTTAGATTGGAATTCACTAACTGCTTCCTCATCTAAATCTGAGAATTGCGCTAAATGCCCCGTAAATTTTAATCTGATATTTTCTAAGCCTCCATTTCTATGTTTTGCAACAATAAATTCCCCTTGCCCAATACATGACGAGTGAGAGTCATCATCCCATTCTGTTTGATCGTAATATTCTGGTCTAAAAATAAAGGATACAATATCTGCATCTTGCTCAATTGCTCCAGACTCCCGTAAATCAGAAAGCAACGGACGCTTACTTCCACCCCTTGTTTCAACGGCACGAGATAATTGGGAAAGTGCAATTACAGGAATGCTCAATTCCTTAGCCAATGCTTTTAAATTACGAGAAATCATTGAGATTTCTTGCTCTCTATTTCCATTAGAACTTGACCCTGCAGTCATTAATTGTAGGTAATCAATAACAATTAATTTTACACCGTGTTGCGAAACCAATCGACGTGCTTTTGCTCGTAAATCAAAAATAGAAAGTGACGGAGTGTCATCAATAAAAATAGGTGCTTTGGTAAGATTTTTTACCTTTACATTGAGTTGCTCCCACTCATGGTCTTCCAAATCTCCAGTTCTCAATTTCCCTGAAGAAATTCCGGTTTCACTAGAAATCATACGTGTAATTAACTGCACTGAAGACATCTCTAAAGAGAATACTGCCACTGCGTTGTTGTATTGAATAGCTATGTTTTTTGCCATAGAAATAACGAATGCCGTTTTTCCCATACCAGGTCTTGCTGCAATAATAATTAAATCTGAAGGCTGCCAACCCGAAGTCAAGTCATCCAATTTTTTGAACCCTGTGGCAATACCACTCATCCCCTCTTTTTTGGAAATTTCTTCAATTTTTTCTAAAGCAGAATGTACTAAACTTGCTGCATCTTCCGACCCTTTTTTAAGATTTCCTTGTGTAACTTCAAAGAACTTAGCCTCGGCATCGTCCAACAAATTGAACACATCAACGGTTTCATCATACGCTTCTTCAATAATTTCTGAAGA
>JAGLDM010000418.1 GCA_023145595.1 Flavobacteriaceae bacterium
ATGATGATAATGGAGTAAATTCAGGACAGGTGCGTATTTATAAATTTATACCTGGAAAAGTCGACAGATGGGTGCAAACAGGCTCCGATATAGATGGTGAAGCATCAGAGGGTCAATCAGGTTGGTCTGTAAGTTTAAGTTCTGATGGTCGTTTTGCGGCTATTGGGGCTCCTTATAATGATAATAATGGAGTAAATTCAGGACAGGTGCGTATTCTTAATGTAAGAAGTGTATTAGGTGTCTCAGAGGAATTTGTAATGCAAAACTTTAGTGTTTTCCCAAACCCTAGCAATAGCATATTTACAATTTCGTTAGGCAATGATTTAGCATTAAAAGAGGTAAGTTTAATAGATTGTTCTGGGCGACAAGTATTAAAGTCAACAAAATTAAAGATAGATATTTCTTCAATTAGTCAAGGGATTTATTATTTAAAAGTAGTCACTAATAAAGGAATAGGGATAAAAAAAGTGATTGTGGAGTAATAATTACGACACTATTAACGCTAATATAAATTATTAATTAAACCAGCAAAATGATATCGTTTTGCTGGTTTTTATTATTATGTAATTTGCTTCGGTGAAATTTCACGAATTTTAAAAGAGTATGCGTTTGCCCTGACTAAGCCGCAACCTTAGTGATACAATACCGATAAGCGAAACATTAAAAAAAATGGCTTTACTCCTCTTCCTTATACCAACTAGAATATTTAAGGTAATTATTTGCAATTCTATTAATTTGCCCATCAAGTAATTCAGTGCTTACCGATTTTATTTTTTTAGCAGGCGTACCTGCATACACACTTCCGGATTCTATGTGAGTACCTGCAGTAACAACAGCACCTGCAGCAATAATACTATTGCTTTCTACAATACAATCGTCCATTACAATACTTCCCATACCAATAAGAACATTATCATGTATTGTACATCCGTGTACCATAGCATTATGTCCAATAGATACATTGTTACCTATATTAGTCGGTGCTGTTTTATAGGTGGCGTGTATGATGGCTCCATCTTGTACATTTACCTTATTACCCATCCTTATAGAATTTACATCTCCTCTAATTACGGCATTAAACCATATTGAACAATCATCACCCATCTGCACATCTCCAATAACTGTAGCATTTTCAGAGAAATAGCAATTCTGTCCCCACTCTGGAGTTACTCCATTTAACTTTTTTATTAAAGTCATATTTACTGTATTTATGAATAGCAATCAAAATTAATAAAACTATAGCATCTACTATGGGTAATTTAAAAAAAATCAATATTTTTATTTAAATTGACACTATTAAATAGTCCGTTCAAAAAATAAAATTATGAATAAAAACATCATACCAACAATAGTGATTCTTGTTAGTTTATTTTTAAGTTCTTGTAAAACCAAAAATCCTGAAAAGAAACAAATAGAAGTAAGTAAAGAGGTTAAAACTGAAGTGCCTAATGTTCCAAAAGAAAAAGAGCTTATTCTTCCTGATTATACTAAACAATCTGTTGACGACAAATTAGCGGATAAAATTAAGACGTATATAACAACTGTATTTTTGACAGACGGAGATTTAAGAGTTATAGCAAAAGATCAAAGGAAATTTCAGTTATATAAAATTGACTTGAACAATGACGGAGAAAATGAAATTTTTGTAAACTTTATGACTTCCTACTTTTGCGGAACAGGAGGCTGCACAATTTTACTTCTAAATAACGACTTTGAAATGATCACAAAGTTTTCAGTTACTAAAACCCTATTTGTTGAAAAAATACTTCAAAATGGCTGGAGAATACTAATGACAAAGTCCGAAGGGAATTGGAAAGAACTTGTTTATAAAAACGACAGTTACCCTTCAAACCCATCAATGGTAAAAACAACAACTATTTTCCCGAGCGGACATGCTGAAATAATGTTTGATGAGGATTATAGTAAACCAAAAACGTATGATTTTTGAATTGGTTGGTTATTTTTATAAAACCTACATTATTCTATCAAACCCTTATATTTTGCATTAATCTCATTTATCCTGTTTTCTAGAACTACCCTGACACTTTCAAAAGCTTTTAATTGCTCGTCATTTAAATTTTTAAACAATTCTGTATCTTCTAAATCACTTAATTTCTCCATTACAGCCGCTATTTCTGTTGAATTTACAGCAAAGACACCTAATGATTTAGCCAATGTTATTTGTTCCATAATACTCAAATCTTCACTTTTTTTGTTCCAGATATCTTCGTTGTCAACTATTAGGGTTTCTATATTATTAGAAAACTCATTTAAAGCTTTTTCTGAATTTTCAATTAGAGCAACTGCATCTTCATTATCTGCTAGTTCTGTTGGAATTTCAATTTTTACTGGAGGTAGAAAATCTCCGTTTTTTGTACCACCGCTATTACAAGCAATTACCATTGTTGAAACAACTATTATGCTCAATATATTTTTGAATGTATTCATCGTTTTTATTTTTAATATTTAGTTAATTTAATTTTTGAAACTTCTAGATTTTAAATTTGTATTTCAGATTAATACTTATTACCATCAATCATGTCGCCAATACTGCCAAGTACTCCTCCTTCGCCTTGACGAGAACCACCTGATTTTGGCGCTGCCGAAACAATACGACTTGCAAGACTACTCAATGGCAATGATTGCACCCAAACGGTACCAGGCCCTTGCATTCGAGCCAAGAAAAACCCTTCTCCTCCAAACAACGTGTTTTTTATCCCTCCTACCATTTGTATATCGTAATCTACCGTTTTAGTAAAAGCTACTAAACTACCTGTATCAACTTTTAACACTTCGCCAGCTTGTAATTCTCTTTTATAAAGTGTTCCTCCTGCATGTACAAATGCCATTCCATCACCTTCTAGTTTTTGAAGTATAAATCCTTCGCCACCAAAAAAACCTGCTCCAAGTTTTTTAGTAAATTCCATCCCTACAGATACACCTTTAGCTGCACACAGAAAAGAATCTTTCTGACAAACTATCTTACCTTGATAATCGCTTAAGTCTAAAGGAATAATTGTACCAGGATATGGCGCAGAAAAGGAGACATGTTGTTTCCCTTGTCCATTGTTAGAAAAAGCTGTCATAAACATATTTTCACCAGTAAGAACACGTTTCCCTGCCGAGAATAATTTACCCATAAAATTATCATCGTCTTTACTACCATCTCCAAAAATAGTATTCATTTCAATGGCATCATTCATCATCATCATGGCGCCTGGCTCTGCCATAACTGTTTCTTGTGGATCTAATTCTATTTCGACGAATTGCATATCGTCTCCATAAATTTTGTAATCTATTTCGTGTGAATTCATGTTTTTTAAATTTAGGTTACACTCCGTTGATTTTACTTGTGTCGAGATTATTAATAAATCTATTTTTCGATTTTTGTCAATTCAAACATTGTGTATTCTAAATCATCAAAATGTCCTTCTTTTTCTATTATTACTTTTGCAACAACACAAGGAGTATCGTTAATCATCCAAAGTTTTATTTTCTCACTGTTATCTCCAAGTAGCTCTACCACCGTACATGAATATGTTCCTGATTTAACAGTAATTTCTTCGCTCTGACTTACAACTCTAAAAGTATAAACCTCATATGGGAATGGTATGTGTGAGAAGTTATCGT
>JAGLDM010000419.1 GCA_023145595.1 Flavobacteriaceae bacterium
TAAAGGGAAGTTTGTTTTAAAAACACGAACGTTGGGGTTAAATCCAGCCGTTCTTCCTGCAAATGTCTTAATTGAACGATTGTATGAGAATGTAGATTTGAAAAAATACACCAATCAGATATCAAAAGTGTTTTTCTATGGTGCCGGTTGCGGAACAATAAAACCAACGTTGGCATTAACAAAAGTCTTTCAAGACTATTTTGTTAATGCTGAGGTTGATGTTAAAGAAGATACTTATGCAGCTACGTATGCTGTCACTTCAGAACCAGGGATTATCTGCATTATGGGTACTGGTTCAAATAGTAGCTATTTTGATGGTGAAGAGGTGCACACAACAGTAGCGTCGTTAGGTTATTCTTTAATGGATGAGGCTAGTGGAAATTATTTTGGCAAGAAATTAATTAATGATTATTTCTATCATAAAATGCCAGAAGAGTTACGTATTAAATTTTCAGAAATGTTCGATTTAGATCCTGATAGTATCAAAGAGAATATTTATAAAAAGGAGAATCCGAATGTTTATTTAGCAAAGTTTGCTGAATTTATTTTTAGGAACGAGCGAAATGATTATTTTATCTCAGTGATTAAAAAAGGGGTGGATGAATTTTTCGAAAATAGAATATGTAGTTATGAGAAATATCAAGAGGTGCCAGTGCACTTTGTTGGTTCTATAGCTTATTTTTCTTCGGATGTGATCAAAATGGTTGCAAAGAAATACAATGTAACTGTTGGTAATATTGTAAGAAGACCAATAGATGGTTTAATTGATTACCACAAAAGAAAACTACAGGAAGTTTAATAGTCTTTCTAAAGCCATTCCGCGAGAACCTTTTATAAGGATTGTGGAATTTTTAAAATCATTAAAATTAATAGTTTTAATAAACTCAGAAAAGCTTTCAAATTTGGAGGCTTTTTTTGTGTTTACTTTTGAAAAATGGGATCCGATTAAATAGGTTTTAATATTCTTAAATTCGTCCATTTTTGAAGCGATGTGTTGATGTTCTATTTCGCTAGAATTTCCTAACTCAAACATATCTCCTAAAACAGCAATTTTATGAGTTTCTTTTAATTCATTGAGGTTATTTAGAGCAACTTCCATACTACTTGGATTGGCATTGTATGCATCTAAAATGATTTGATTAGTTCCTTTTAGAATGATTTGAGATCTATTATTAGAGGGAATATAGTTTTCGATTGCCGTTTTAATATCGCTTTTAGAAATTTCAAAGTGTTTCCCAATAGTTATTGCCGCAGCAATATTTGAATAATTATAATTCCCTATTAGTTGACTTTTTATTTCTGTGTTTTCATATGCTATGACTACATAAGGATTTGAAGAAACATATTTTAATGAAGAAGGAAAAGGTTTGTGATTAAGGTTTTTAGTTCGTTCTTTTTGTAATGTATCTTGATCATTATAAAAAGCAAGTCCATCTGTATTTTTTAGAAAGTCATATAATTCAGATTTTCCCATTATAATCCCTTCGGCACTTCCAAAACCTTCTAAATGTGCTTTTCCAAAATTGGTAATATATCCAAAGTTGGGAAGTGATAAGGAGCATAGAAATTCAATTTCTTTTAAATGGTTTGCTCCCATTTCAATAATTCCAATCTCCGTATTATGAGTCATTGAGAGTAGGGTAAGAGGTACTCCAATATGATTATTTAAATTCCCAACCGTAGCAGTAGTGTTATATTTCTTACTTAGTACGGCATTTATTAATTCTTTTGTGGTAGTCTTTCCATTACTGCCTGTTAAAGAAATTACAGGAATATTTAATTGTTTTCTGTGATAAGTTGCCAATGCTTGGAGTGTTTCTAATACATTAGTTACTAAAATAGTGTTATCGGTATTATGATATTCTTTTTCGTCAATAATTGCGAAAACAGCCCCTTTTTTTAGTGCCGATTCAGCAAATTTATTACCGTTAAAACGCTCTCCTTTTAAGGCGAAGAATAGACTGTTCTTTTTGATAGATCGGGTGTCTGTACTTATGTGTGGGTACTGCTTAAATATGCTATAAAGTGATTCGATAGTCATGGCGTAAAATAAAAAACCTCGTTAAATTAACGAGGTTTTGTTTGTTTTAATTTTCATTAATCATCAGTAGGTTAATGATTGTCATCTTTAGGATCAGCAACTTCATGGTTTTTCTTTCTTCGTATGTAAGTCATAGGACCTAAACGGTCTACCGCACATCTAAAGCCAATATAACTAGTCGCCATGTATTCGGGTAAAAATCTTCTTTGAGCAGGATCTAACCA
>JAGLDM010000042.1 GCA_023145595.1 Flavobacteriaceae bacterium
TCATCTTCTCTATCATTTAACCAATAATAATTATCGATTCTTGTATCATTATGAATTTTTAATTCCTTCGGAATCTTTTTTGCTTTTGGAGGTGTTATTTCTTTCATAAAATTCTAAAAAATATGTTTGCAAATGTAATTGTTCAAAAGTTAACACCCTCTTAAATTTGAAACTAGTTATTTACTAGGTTTTAGATAACTGCTCTATTCAACAAGAATACTATTCCACAAAATAATCATCTTGAAACCCTATTAAATATAATTTTTCTTGTGCTCTTGTCATCGCTGTATATAGCCACCTATAATATTCTTTTCCTGGGCCTTCTGGCAAATAAGGTTGCTCTATAAAAACTGTTTTCCATTGCCCACCTTGAGATTTATGACAAGTCATAGCATAGGAAAATTTAATTTGAAGTGCATTAAAGTATTTGTTTTTCTTAATGGCTAGCAACTTTTTATAATTAGATTTTTCATCTTCAAAATCTTTAGCAACTTCTTGATACAATTTATTTGACTCTTCGTAAGATAAAGAAGGAGTTTCAGAAGTTAAGGTATCTAACATCACAACCGTTTCAAATGGTTGTTGCGTTTTATAGTCTATCATTCTAATTTTTACATCTGCAAACCGAAATCCGTATAACTCCTTAATGTTTCTTATTTCTAAAATTTCGCATATATCTCCGTTCGCAATAAATCCGGCTTCAGATGAATCACTCAGCCAATAATAATTATTTTTTACAACCATGATAAAATCACCTGTTGATATCTCATTTTCTTGTCCGCGTATTTCTCTTCTAATTTGGTCATTGTATTGATTGGCTCTTTTGTTAGAGCGCACCACAAAAGCGGTATCCTCTACTCCATCATGATCATAAGCCAAAGTAATAGCATCCTGAATATCATAACCATCTGTTAAACGAATAATATCAGGATAACCCAATTGAAATTTAAAATTAGAACCTCCGTCATTGCTAACAATCATTCGCAACTCTGTGGCGTTGATTAAAATCCCGGAACCTTCATTTTGCCGAGTTACTTCATCCAATTCAATCTCAGTTACATCTTTCTGAAATTCAAACGATAATTTACTGGCGTCTAAAGCCGGACTCACATTCATTTTTACAGGAGGTAATTGAGCAGTATCTCCAACAAATATCAATTTACACCCAACTCCAGAATACACATAAGATATTAAATCATCTAACAAAGAGGTACTATCTAACATCTTAGAATTATTGCTTGCATCAGAAATCATGGATGCCTCATCTACAATAAAAAAAGTATTGGTATGTTTATTTACTTGTTTTACAAAATGAACTCCCCCATTTTTAGATTTTCTAGGGTGGTATATTTTCTTATGAATTGTAAAAGCTTGTTTTCCAGCATAATTTGAAATAACCTTAGCCGCTCGTCCAGTTGGAGCCAGCATCACTGATTTTTTTCCAGTTCTCCATAATTCTTTTACTAAAGTACTTATTGTGGTTGTTTTTCCTGTCCCTGCATAACCTCTCAACAAAAAAAGACCCGATTTATTATTAGAATATATAAATTCAGAAAGGTTTAATAAAAGTATATTTTGAATGTAAGTAGGCTCAAATGCAAAAGAGTCAATGAGCTGTCTGTAAAATTCGGAGGGAGTTTTTATCATTTTATAAAAAAACCAAAGATACTAATAGATTTACCTCCTTAAAAGTTTTTAGCATTGAAAAAAAGATGTAAATTTGCCTTATATCAAAAAAAAAAAAAAATGAGTTTAATATTATTATTTATTGTTGGGATTGTGGCTTGCTTCTTTATTGCTAAAGCCATTTTAAAATATGTCCCGAAGAAAGTACAACCTGTAATATCAATAGTTCTATATAGCATTGCTGCTCTTTTAACTTATTTGTCGTATGATGCAGTAATGAAACCAATAAAATTCAATAAGGAAAAAATTGTTCGGTTTACAAATACTATAGATCAATTAAAAATGATTCGTGAAGCGCAAAGTGCTCACAAATCTATTACCGGTAAATTTTGTGCAAAAGGTGCAAATTTAGTTAGTTTTATTGATACAGCCCGATTTGCTGTTACCGCTGCTCGTAATGAAACAAAAATTGTTGATGTTGGAGGTGGAATCACAAACGAAGTAGAGTTTCGAGTTGTTGACACAACAGGATACACTGATGTTAGAGCGAATTTTGTTGGAAGAAATTATAAGGAAATGATGAAAGTTCCTGGAACTGACAAAGAGTTTACAATTTCATTAGGTGAAATTCCAAGAACAAACGGAATTATGGCTTCTATATATGAAGTGAAAGTTGCAAAAGCAGATGTATTAGTAAATATGGATTCTGATTTAATTCGTTTAGAAGAAATGGCGTTTGCCGATAATGAAGTGAAAGGAAAAAATATTTCTGTAGGATCTTTAGCGGAAGTAAGTGATAAAGGAAACTGGCCACCTACTTACGATCAAAAGGATATTGCTCAACAAAAAAAGTAGGTCATCAAAGACTTTATTTCAGAAAATAAACAATTATCCATCCTGCTGAAGCAGGATGGATTTTCTTTTTCTATCGTAGACAAAGGAAGTGATGAGGGTGGTTTAATAGTTGAAACTTTAACTTTCGACGTTCACAATGCCACTCCGAAAGAGCAGGTTGATTTTTTAGCGCATTCCTTTTTAAAAAACGAATCTTTATCAAATAAGACATTCGAATCTGTTCAAATTACACATGCCAATAACCTTTCTACATTTGTACCGAAGCCTTTTTTTAAAGAAGAGAATATGGCTGATTATTTAAAATATAACATCAAGGTATTGCGAAATGACCTTATTGTGCATGACGCCATTGAGGGTTCAGAAATTATAAATGTATATATCCCCTTTGTGCATCTTAATAATTTCTTTTTCGAGAAGTTTGGAGGGTTTATTTATAAACACTCTGCTACCGTTTGGATTGAATCTCTTCTTGCCAACTCAGAACTAAGCAAACAGGAAAAATTCTTTGTAAATGTTGAAAATAGGTTCTTCCAAATTGCAATTATCAAAAATAAGGAACTGATTTTATACAACTCCTTCAACTACAAGACCAAAGAAGATTTTATCTATTATATTTTATTTACAGCAGAACAATTAAAAATGAATCCTAATGAATTTCAATTATTTCTTTCTGGTCAAATAGATGAAGAGTCTGCACTCTACAAAATAACGTACACCTATATTAGAAATGTTCATTTTTTAAAAAGCACATTACATGCAGATGATCACAAGAACTACATACTTTTAAGTCAATCCGTATGAGAATAATTTCAGGAGTCCATAAAGGGATTCGATTGTCGGCTCCTAAAAAATTACCAGTAAGACCAACAACCGATATGGCTAAAGAGGCCTTATTCAATATTTTAAATAATTACTACTATTTTGATGCTATTTCTGTAATTGATTTGTTTTCAGGCACAGGAAATATTAGTTATGAATTTGCCTCTAGAGGCTGTTCTAAAATCACCTCTGTAGATGGTCATTTTGGATGTGTTCGCTACATAAATGAAACTGCCGAAAAACTGAATTTCGATATTCATACAATCAAAAGTGATGTGTATAAATTCTTAGAAAAAACACATTTAAATGCACACGTAATATTTGCAGACCCACCTTATGATTTCGAATTAGAACAGTTCGAAAGAATAGTGGATCAGGTATTTGATAGAAATTTATTGCTGGAAGAAGGTGTTTTGATTATAGAACATTCAAAGCATACCGACTTGTCTAAACACTCCAAGTTTAGTTATTCAAAAAAGTATGGTGGAAATATGTTCAGTTTCTTTGAAGCAATTGAACTATAATAAGGAGTCTATTATTGTTTTATCAGAAATCCCCTCTGCTTCTGCTTTGTAGTTACGTACTATTCTGTGATTCAATATTGGATAAGCCACTGCCTTAACATCTTCAATGTCTGGTGAAAACTTTCCTTTTATAGCAGCATTTACTTTCGCCGCAATAATTAAATTTTGTGAGGCTCTTGGTCCAGCACCCCATTCAACATAATTATTTACAAGTTCTGTAGCATTCTCTGTATTTGGTCGTGTTTTTGAAACTAATTTTACAGCATATTCAACAACGTTATCTGCCACAGGTAACCTTCTAATCAATCGCTGATATTCTAAAATTTCATTGGCAGAAAATAATGGATTTACCTTTTCAGAAATATCTGAAGTTGTTTTTTTAACCACTTCTACCTCTTCATCAAAAGAAGGGTAATCTAAATAAATAGAAAACATAAACCTATCTAGTTGTGCTTCTGGTAAGGGATATGTCCCTTCTTGTTCTATCGGATTTTGAGTTGCTAAAACTAAAAAAGGTTCAGGTAACTTAAACGTTTCATCACCAATAGTTACTTGTCTTTCCTGCATGGCTTCTAAAAGTGCACTTTGTACTTTTGCTGGCGCACGATTGATTT
>JAGLDM010000420.1 GCA_023145595.1 Flavobacteriaceae bacterium
GAATCAAAAAGAGGATCAGATACAAAAGAACCTCGACGATCTTTTTGCTTACCTGAACGGGTTAGTCTATCTGCTAGAGTGTTCCACTCAAACGCGGAACTAACCTTACGCACATTTTGTCTATTTACAATACGTCTAACGTTATTCGGGCCTACCACCGTTATGACTTGGCCGCGCACTCTCACTACTATGAACCCAGGGTCGAATTTGCGATCCAAATTACCCGGCTCATTTACTGCTAGAACGACTTTATCGCCAATTTTAAGCAAGGCTGCATTTGCATTGCGTTCTAGCCTCACCGAATTGTACTTTCTACTTTCTTTTCTATTTTTCACTGCTAATTTTAAAGTTAGGGATAGATCATCAATTCGACATGCTAAATTTGAATTAAAACAATTTGTTTTTCGATTCAATAATTTAATATGTTTTGTTCCTGGGTGACGACCAAATGTCAGGTAAAATGGAGAAAAACCAGTGCTATCGGATGGTACAGTACGTATAGCATAAATAATATCAGGTAAATAAAATTCCCAACTAGAACCCCTGGAGTTAGTTAATTTTCTCAACATAGCCTTAAGCGTCCTATGATAGCGCTCAATCATCCCATTTGACTGCGGATGGTAGGGTGTAGTATGGTGAACTGATACACCTAATTCATGGAAATGGTCTATCAATAATTTATTTTTAAATTCCAAACCATTGTCAGAAATAAAAACATTAGGAATAGAAAATCTTGGAATATATTCATTAAAAATATAATCATGTATAGTCGTAGCCGATTTGTCTGATATAGGTTTCACCTCCACCCATCCAGTACAGTGATCAATGATGGATAATAAATATTTATTACCATTTTTACTTAATGGAAATGGGCCAGTTAGGTCAGCAGCTATCACTATACCAGGAGCAACAGGTAAAGGCATCTGCTGGGGTGGTGGACGGACACGTCCTACCCGATTAACCACACACATAGGACATAGTGCTATAAAATTAAATACATCCCCAGTCATACCTTTCCATCTGAAATGTTCCTGCAGCCTTACTAATGTTTTAGAAACTGACATGTGACCTACCTCAGTATGTGCAATATTAATAACATCATTTCTAAATTTAGCAGGTAAAACAAGACGTGGATACACCTCTTTTTTTGTAGGGGCTACATATGAATATAATAATTTATTAAATAATAAATATTTATTTTTATTATTTTGGCCTAAA
>JAGLDM010000421.1 GCA_023145595.1 Flavobacteriaceae bacterium
GAATTGTTGCTGTAAAAGAAATTATCACGCATCCTGCTACCTACGGATTCAAATATGATCAAGAAGATTTATATAATTTAGAGAAAACAAAAATTGTAAATGTAGATACAGCCATAACCAACATTGCTCTATTTGCGAAACACTTTGACACCAATTACAAGGAGTTAAAAATTTACAATCCGTGGTTGAGAGAAAACAAACTCCACAATACTTCTCTAAAATCATATGAAATAAAAATCCCTCTACAATCTAAAAAATGAAAATAAAAATGACAACCACAACTATTTTAATTCTCATCCTGATTGGTTTATGTGCTGGACTTTTAAGTGGTTTGATAGGCGTTGGCGGTGGAATAATTATGGTTCCTATGTTCGTGCTTTTTCTCGGATTAACCCAATACAATGCTCAGGGTATGAGTTTGGCGGTTATGCTACCTCCTGTTACTTTTTTAGCCGTTTATAATTACCATAAGGCCGGAGCAGTAGATTGGAAACTTGCCTTAATTGCTTCTGCAGTATTTTTTATTGGCGGATTTCTAGGTTCCAAAATAGCGCTCAGAATAGATCAACTTATCTTAAAAAAGATGTTTGGAGTATTGATGTTATTCATCGCTCTCAAAATGATTTTTTTTAGCAAATAAACTACAATATCTTATGAAGCAGTCCCTTGTTATTTTTATTGTTTTATTCTATTTTAATTCTTTTTCACAAAACGTAGAGAAACCTTTTAGAATCGATTTTAAATTAGGAGACCCTGGGGTTTTAGGACTAAATGCTGAATACGTTTCGCCGCTATTAGGTAATAAGCTTGCCTTCTATGTAAGTTTTCATGGGCTTAATTCAAATTATCATAATAAATACATCGATGAGAAGGTTCGTTATTTTGATGGTGGAGTTAATTATTTCTTTAAAAATACAGGTGATGGTGTTTATGCTTCCGTAGGTTACGGACATCTAAATCTTTCTGCTAAATTTTCAGAAGTTGTAGGCGACAAAGGAAGTACACTAACAGAAGCGTATGGTGAACTTAAAATAAATTCCCTAAATCTAAAATTAGGATTTAAAACAAAAGGACCTCTTTTTATAAGAGGCGAGGTGGGCTACGGCTTTAGCAATATTCCTAAAAGGGTATACGTTGAAGGTTCTTTAGGCAAAATAAAAGAATATACTTTTGTTAAGCGTCCACACTACCCTGGCATGAGTGATTCGGGATATATTTTGACCACAATTGGTATTGGTTTTGCCTTTTAAACCCAATTCTTTTTTACCATTTCATATTCCGAAATTATTTCTTTTACAATTTCAGCAGCAGGTTTAATTGCATGAATCAATCCTGCTATTTGACCTATTTCCAATTCACCATTTTCAAGATCACCTTCAAACATCCCTTTTTTGGCTCTACCACGACCAAGTAATTGTTTTAATTCTTCCTTCTTTGGATGCTGGAGATACAATTCTTGAATCTCTTTAAAAAATTCATTTTGAATCAAACGAACTGGTGTCAATTCCTTTAAGGTTAATTTGGTATCTCCTTCATTGGTTTCAATAACTTTTTCTTTGAAGTTTTTATGCGCCGAAGATTCTGTACTTGCCACAAATCGACTGCCAATCTGAACGCCATCTGCTCCCAAAACCATGGCAGCCAACATCCCTCTGCCAGTTGCAATTCCTCCTGCCGCAATTAACGGAATCGTTATTTTTTCTTTCACCATAGGAATCAGTGTAAAAGTGGTTGTTTCTTCTCTACCATTATGTCCACCAGCCTCAAACCCTTCTGCTACCACCGCATCAACACCTGCTGCTTCAGACTTTAAAGCAAATTTCACCGAACTCACTACATGCACCACCGTAATTCCGTTTTCTTTTAAAAAGGGAGTCCATTTTTTTGGATTTCCAGCAGAAGTAAAAACAATTTTAACACCTTCTTCTACTACAATCTCCATTAATTTTTCAATCTCAGGATATAGCAACGGCACATTTACCCCGAATGGTTTATTTGTGCTTTTCTTACATTTTTGAATATGTGTCCGCAATACATCTGGATGCATACTTCCTGCGCCTATTAAACCTAATCCGCCAGCATTACTAACGGCCGCAGCCAATTTATAACCACTGTTCCAAACCATTCCGGCCTGAATCAACGGATATTCAATATTGAACAATTGTGTGATACTGTTACTCATTTGTATTTAATTAATTTGAAATTTTTATTACTTTTTTTAGAATTGACTTCAACAAAATAGACCCCTGTAGATAAATAAGATACATCTGCATCAATCACATTTGAAGTTAGCACCAATCTCCCCATAATATCATATACTTGAATAGAAATCAAAGCATCAGTAACCCCTAAAACAGAGAACTTCCCTGAAGTCGGGTTCGGATACAAAAATACAGAAGTATCTTTATTCTTTTCGCCTTCATTATATTGTGCCAACGCAACTAATAAATCGGGAATACCATATCCCAACAAATAGGTTGGTGAATTATAAATGGATGCCGATTCTCTAATTAACTGCATCACCTCAGCATTCGTTTTCTCGGGCATTGCTTGCCACAAACAAGCAAGACCTCCCGCCATAATTGGAGAACTAAAAGAAGTTCCGTTCGCCGTAATAATAACATCATTTGGATTTATCAAATAACTCAAAACCCCTTGAGTAACTACATCTGGTTTATGTGTTGGTTGTGTAGAGTTTCCGCGAGAACTAAAAGAAGCATAATCACCGAAAGCATCAACCGCTCCTATAGAAAAAACTCCCGCAGCATCTGCCGGTGCACCAACTATTCCCCAACTATCATCTCCAGAATTCCCTGCTGCATTCACCAATAACATTCCCTTTTCAAAAGCCATGTTTGCTCCTCTGGTTATAAATGTTGTGTTTCCGTCCATATCAGAAGTGCTGTAGTTATATTTCGGATTATCAAAAGTGGTATATCCCAAAGAAGTGTTTATAATATTTACACCCAAACTATCTGCCCGTTCAGCTGCCTCTACCCAATAACTTTCTTCTACCGGATTCTCATTTGGAGCATCTTCCGTTATAAATAAATAATAGGAAGCATCTGGCGCAGTTCCCACATATTCATTTTCAATATATCCTGCCATAGAACTCAGCACCAACGTACCATGACTACTTGCTGTATTTGCGTACACATCATCAGTACGATTCACAAAATCATAGCCATGTAATAAATCCCCATTCCTTCTCAATCTGCTAAAAGAGCTCATCGTATTTACATTTGGAAAACCTCCATCTAAAACAGCAATGGTCATTCCTTCTCCTGTGAAATTTAGTTGATGTAATTCATCTCCAGTAAACACTTCAATTTGATTGGTTGCATTTCCATAGTTAAAATCTGAAAATCCCACATCTAACTTGTTTTTATGTTGGATTTTTTTCTGAAGAGACTTTTTTGAAATATTCAAACTTTTATCTGCAAAATCAATAGATTCTACAAACTCAAAATTTATTAAATCATTAATATCAACTTTACTTCCTCGAACATGAACCACATTAAACCATTTCGATTTTGCCATTACTGTAATACCTATAGCATTTTCTATTTGTAAAATATAATTACTGTTTACAGGAACATCTCGCTCATCAACAGCAACATTGTGCAAGGCTTTTCTGTCGATTGCTTTTTGTGTTAAAATAGTAATCGGATTTGCCAACGACTCTTCCACATTCGATTTATCTGTTAAATAAACCCATGCATCTTGCTGTGAAAAAATATTCTGAAAAATAAATAAAAATAAAATAAGAAGTTTAAATCTCATGTGATAAAGGTATGAAAAAGCCCACTAACCTCAAAGGAGGAGTTCCAACAATGATGTATGTTTTCTTAAAAAATCTCTATTTTTTCTATGAGGTCTAGCAAATGATTACGAATCATAGTCGAAGCACTCTGTGAATCTCTGTGAAACCTCTACAAATCTCTGTGTAATAACAATCAATTAGACACAAACACTCCCTTCCGGGGCTTTACGAAATAACTCCAGACCCCAATAACTCTTCATCCTGAAACCAAGCAACGAATTGCCCTTCTGTAATCGCAGATTGAGGGTTTTCAAATGCCACATACAAACCCGACTCAACTTTTGTAATTGTTGCTTTTTCTAAAGTTTGTCGGTAACGTATTTGTGCTAAAACATCCATAGATTCTCCATTTTTCAATTTCAAGTCTTCACGAATCCAATGAATCTCATCGTTCGTTACAAACAATACGTTTCTATACAATCCAGGATGACTCTTACCTTCACCTGTATAAATCACATTTTCTTTCACATCGGTTTCAATCACATACAGACCTTCTTTGGTACCTCCAACAGCCAAACCTTTACGCTGTCCTTTGGTAAAATAATGTGCTCCTTGATGTTTGCCCACCACTTTTCCGTCTTTTTGATTGTATTGATACTTTGCAGCCCCAAACTTTAATTTTTCTTCTTTTGAATCGAAAATAGGAATTTCTTTTTTAAATATTTCTGAATCTGATGGTACCTGAATAATTACACCTTCTTTGGGTTGTAATTTTTGTTGTAAAAAATCTGGTAATCTAACTTTACCTATAAAACACAACCCTTGTGAATCTTTTTTATCAGCAGTAATTAAATCTTGCTCTGCGGCAATTACACGAACTTCTGGCTTTGTTAATTCACCAATTGGAAACAATGCCTTTGCCAATTGATTTTGTGACAACTGACATAAAAAATAAGATTGATCTTTGTTGTTATCCGCTCCTGAAAGGAGTTGATATATTGGCTTTCCATCTTTCTCCAATTCACCTTTTCTACAATAATGACCCGTTGCAACAAAATCGGCTCCTAAATCTAATGCAATTTTCATAAAAACATCAAACTTAATTTCACGATTACATAACACATCTGGATTCGGAGTGCGACCCATTTCATATTCACGAAACATATAATCGACAATTTTCTCCTTATAATCTTCGCTCAAATCAACTACTTGAAACGGAATTCCCAATTTCTCAGCAACTAACATTGCATCATTACTATCTTCTAACCACGGACATTCATTAGAAATTGTCACAGAATCATCATGCCAATTTTTCATAAACAAACCTATGACTTCATAACCCTGTTGCTGCAATAAATATGCAGCCACACTGCTATCTACACCTCCCGAAAGTCCAACGATTACTCGTTTCATTGTTTCTTGATTTTAAGGCTACAAAGATACTCTTTATTATGAAATGGTTATTGAAATATTAATAGTTGAATTATTCATTATAAATTAGTTATATTAGCTTCATAATATAAGAGTTACAACTAACCAATCAATAAAAATTATGAAAAATAACGCTCAATTAATGCAAGAAGCCAAAGAATCACTCAGTGGAAAATGGGGATTGGCAATAGCAACTTTTTTAGTATATTCATTAATCACTTCAATAGGTCAAACAAACGACGATATTGCTGTCTACTCTTCAGTCATTACTCTAATTATTATTGGACCATTATCTTTGGGAGCCACTATCTTTTCCCTTAATATATCTAGAAATCACGATGCTCGTTTTGAACAACTTTTTGATGGATTTAAAATTAATTTTGGCAAGGCAATAGGAACCTATTTATTAATGGTTGTTTTTATTTTTCTGTGGACGTTGCTTTTAATAATTCCTGGAATCATTGCCGCTATTTCGTATTCAATGAGCTTTTTTATTCTTGCAGAAGATGAAAATATTGCTCCTATGGATGCCATAGACAAAAGCAAGAGAATGATGTACGGTTACAAATGGAAATATTTTGGTTTAGGACTTCGTCTTTTTGGCTTGGCTTTACTTTGCATTCTTACCTTAGGAATCGGGTTTTTATGGTTAATCCCTTACGCAAATATTTGCAATGCTAAATTTTATGATGATATTAAAGACTCCCCTAAAGATGGGCTTATTTAACTTATCTAATAGTATTAAGAGCACCTAATTAAGATAATCCTGAAATCACACCATCATCATCAATTGTCATATTTGTTGATGCGGGAATAGGTGGCAATCCAGGCATACGCATCATTTTCCCTAAAATAGGAATCACAAATCTTGCCCCTGCAGCAATTTCAATTTCACGCACTGTAATTGTAAACCCGGTTGGTCTCCCTATTAATGTTGCATCATCAGAAAATGAACGTTGCGTTTTTGCCATACAAACAGCAAAATCATTATAGCCTAAACGCTCAATTCTTTTTAAATTAAGAAGTGCTTTTTTTGCATAATTTACTCGAACCGCACCATAGATTTCCGTTGCAATTTTTTCTATTTTTTCTTTCATCGGTGATTTCCAATCATACAACGGTCTGAATTCAGTAGCACTTTCTCCCACTACCTTAACCACTGCTTTTGCCAAATCTAACGCGCCTTCTCCTCCATGCTCCCACCCATTCATCACAACTGCTTGAACTCCCATTTTAGCACAAGAATCTATTACAAATTTCACTTCCTCTTCACTATCTGAAAGAAATGAATTTATTGCAACTACAGGTTCTATTTGGAATTTTCTAATATTCTCAATATGCTTTTCTAAATTTGGAAACCCGTTTTTAACCCGTTCTAAATCTGGAGTGTCATAAGCAATCGCTTTGGTTCCCCCATGATGACGTAACGCCCTAATTGTAGCAACCAACACCACTGCCTTCGGATTCAATTTAGCAGCAACACACTTAATGTTTAAGAATTTTTCCGCACCCAAATCGGCTCCAAATCCGGCTTCCGTTATCACATAATTTGATAAAGACAATCCCATTTTAGTAGCAATGATGGTATTTGTTCCTTGAGCAATATTAGCAAAAGGGCCACCATGAATAATTGCTGGATTCCCTTCTAAGGTTTGAACCAAGTTTGGCTTAATAGCATCTTTTAATAAAATTGCCATGGCGTGCTCTGCTTTTAAATCACGTGCAAAAATCGGTTTTTTATCAAAAGTAAAACCAATAAATATATCGCCTAAGCGTTGTTTTAAATCTTTAAATCCAGTAGTCATACACAATATTGCCATGATTTCAGAAGCTGGAGTTATATTAAATCCTTCTTGTCTTGGAATTCCGTTTCCTGTCCCTCCCAGACCAATTGTAATATCACGCAAAGCGCGATCATTCATATCAATTACGCGTTTCCACAAAATTGTACGAGGATCTATATTTAGGTTTCCCGTTTTACTTTGTAAATTATTATCAATTAAAGCCGATAGTAAGTTATTTGCCTTTTCAACCGCATTAAAATCGCCTGTAAAATGTAAATTAATATCTTCCATAGGAACCACCTGAGAATAACCTCCGCCGGCAGCACCACCTTTCATACCAAAAACGGGGCCTAAAGAAGGCTCTCGAAGTACCGAAATTGCCTGCTTCCCTATTTTATTAAGCCCCTCTGTAAGCCCTATAGAAACCGTTGTTTTCCCTTCTCCAGCAGGTGTTGGAGTTAAGGCTGTTACTAAAACCAAATTATTCTTTTCAATTGAACCCTCGTCTATAAGCGATAAGGGGAGTTTTGCTTTATATTTCCCATACAATTCCAAATCATCCTCATCAATATTTATTTTTTTTGCAATCTCTTTGATATGAATCAAAGTTGCATCTTGTGCTATTTCTATGTCCGATTTAAAACTCATATTAAATTATTTCAGACTGCTAATATACTCTTTTACCCCAAAATTTTCTTCCCTTAAATTGAAATTATATTCATAATTCAACTACTAAATTGTTCAAATTTTAAACATATCGAAATCAAGTCAATTAATTCAGAATAACCTTAGTATTTAAACACGGAAATCATATATTTGCACGTTTATTAAAAAAATCTTTAAATCAAAAGACAATGCAAAACAAAGGATTTATTAAAATATTTGCTATCCTTTTCGGACTAGTAAGTTTGTACCAACTATCATTTACTTGGTTCGCAAAAAATGTTACAGATGATGCAAAAGAATTTGCGGTTTTAAAAGCTGATGGTGATGCTTCACTAATAAATAAATTCGAAAGAACTTATTTAGATTCAGTTTCAAATGATACAATTCTAAGAACGTATCTTTTTGGAGATTACACCTACAACAACATCAAGGACAAGGCTATGAATTTAGGCTTGGATTTAAAAGGGGGAATCAATGCTATTTTACAAGTATCTGTTAAAGATATTTTGATAGGATTATCTAACGATTCTAAAAATCCAATTTTCAATCAAGCATTAGATGCCGCTTCAATTGCTCAAAAAAATAACAATGCTGACTTTTTAGATTTATTTTTTGAAGAGTTTGAAAAAGCAAGTAATGGAACCGTTAAATTAAGTGACCCAAGTATTTTTGGAAACAAATCATTAAGTGGCAAAATTACTTTTAAAAACACAAATGATGAGGTTAAGCCAATTATCGAAGATGAAATTGATGCTTCTATCTCTACGGCATTTCAGGTATTAAGAAATCGTATTGATAAATTTGGAGTTACACAACCAAACATTCAACGTATTGGAACTTCAGGTAGAATCTTAATTGAATTACCAGGAGCCAAAGATATTGATCGTGTTGAGAAATTATTACAAAGTACTGCCGAATTACAGTTTTGGGAAGCGTATCCTAACACTGAAATTCAAAACTTCTTATATGCTGCAGATGCTAAAACTTCAGAGTTATTAGCAAATACAACAGAAGAAAGCAAAGAGGAATCTAACGACTCTGAAAATCTTGATGATTTATTAGGTGAGGTTTCTGATTCTATTGCAACACAAAAAAAAGAAAACAGATTATTTTCTTATTTATATCCAAACACTGCTCAGAGTGCGAACCAAGCAAGTTCTTTAATAGGACAAGCTGCTGTTAAAGATACAGTTCGTGTAAATGAGTATTTAGCAATGAAAGACGTTAGAGCATTATTGCCTTCTGAATTGCGTTATGTGAAATTCTTATGGGATGCAAAACCAAACGGAGAAGTTTTAGGCTTGTATGCTATTAAATCTAATCGTGAAGACTTAGCACCTATTGAAGGTGATGTTATTGATGATGCTACTCAAACATTTGACCAGTTTGGGTCTCAACCAGAAGTAAGCATGTCTATGAATAGTTACGGAACTAAATTATGGGCAAAATTAACAACAGAAAATGCCAATGGCGGATTTGTTGCTGTAGTATTAGATAACGAAGTACATTCTGCTCCTAGAGTTGGAGATCCAATTTTAGCAGGAAGAACCTCTATTTCTGGGGGAAATATGACATTAATAGAAGCGCAAGATTTAGCCAATGTTTTAAAAGCAGGAAAATTACCTGCCGCAGCGCATATTGTTCAATCTGCTGTGGTAGGTGCATCATTAGGACAACAAGCAATTGATAGTAGTTTTAACTCTTTCGGTATTGCCTTAATCCTAATTTTAATTTGGATGATATTTTATTATGGTAAAGCAGGTTTGTATGCTAACATTGCCTTAGCAGTAAACATCTTATTCCTATTTGGTTGGTTAGCAGCCTTCGGCGCCGTATTAACATTACCTGGTATTGCTGGTATTATCTTAACAATAGGTATGTCGGTTGATGCGAACGTAATTATTTTTGAGCGTATTAAAGAAGAACTTGCTGGCGGAAAAGGATTGAAAGAAGCCATTGCTGGTGGATTTAGTTTTAAAGGAGCATTATCTGCAATTTTAGATGCCAACGTTACTACATTCTTAACGGGTGTTATTTTATTCATCTTCGGTACAGGTCCAATTAAAGGATTTGCTTACACGTTAATGTTAGGTATTGTAACTTCATTCTTTTCAGCGGTATTTATTACACGTTTGATTTTGAATTGGCAAACTGCTAATAAAAGCACACTTACATTTAATACAAACTTAACAAAAGGTTGGTTCCAAAACATCAATATAGACTTCTTGAAAAAACGTAAAATTGCGTATGCAATTTCAGGAGCAGTTATCTTATTAGGTCTCGGATCATTATTTACCAATAGTTTGAATTATGGAGTTGACTTTATTGGAGGTCGTACTTACGTTGTGAAATTTGACCAAGCCGTAAACCCAACAGAAGTTGCTGGAACATTGAAAGGTGTTTTTGAAGATGCTCCAGAAGTAAAAACTTATGGTGAGAATTCTCAATTAAAAATTACTACCAAATTCAGAATTGAAGAGGAAGGAAATAATATTGATAATGAAGTAAGAGATTTATTATTTACAGGCTTACAAACTTATTTACCAGACGGTTTAACATTAGAACAATTTAAGGTTGACTATAAAGGTGATAAAATTGCAGGTGTTGTAAGTAAAATGAAAGTAGAACCAACCATTGCAGATGATATTAAAACTGCAGCAGGATGGGCTATCATCGGATCTTTATTAGTAGTATTCCTTTACATCTTATTACGTTTCCAAAAATGGCAATATAGTTTAGGTGCTGTTGCTGCAGTATTTCATGATGTTCTTATCGTATTAGCAATCTTCTCGTTCGGATATAAATTCATGCCTTTTGATATGGAAATCGGGCAATCATTTATAGCAGCTATTCTAACAGTAGTTGGATACTCGTTGAATGATACCGTGGTTATTTTTGACCGAATTAGGGAATATACAGCAACACATTCAACTTGGAAATATTCAAGAATAGTAAACAC
>JAGLDM010000422.1 GCA_023145595.1 Flavobacteriaceae bacterium
CCCTGAAAATTTATATTTTATGAGACAACTTAAAATTACAAAACAAGTAACAAATAGAGATACTGTATCTCTAGACAAATATTTACACGAAATTGGAAAAGCCGACTTAATTAGTGCTGAAGAGGAGGTTGAACTAGCTCGTCGAATTAAAAACAACGATCAAATTGCTTTAGAAAAATTAGTTACTGCAAATTTAAGGTTTGTTGTGTCTGTTTCTAAACAATATCAAAACCAAGGTTTAAGTTTACCCGATTTAATTAATGAGGGAAACTTAGGTCTAATAAAGGCTGCAAAAAGGTTTGACGAAACTAGAGGTTTTAAATTTATTTCGTATGCTGTTTGGTGGATACGCCAATCTATTTTACAAGCATTATCTGAACAAGCGAGAATTGTTCGTTTACCACTAAATAAAATTGGTTCTTTAAATAAAATTAATCGCTCTCTTTCTAAATTAGAACAAAGATTAGAACGAGAACCTTCGGCATTAGAAATTGCTGAAGACTTAGACATTAGTATAAATGATGTTAAACAGGCTCTTGCAAATAAAGGCAGACCTGTTTCTATGGATGCTCCTTTAAGAGAAGATGACGATAATAGTTTATACGACGTTCTAAAAAGTACTGACTCGCCAAAACCTGACTTTAAATTAATGAACGAATCTCTTCAGCAAGAAGTAGACAGAGCGTTGGGTACACTTACTCTAAGGGAAAAAGAATTATTACGTTTATATTATGGCTTAGAAAACACAGTGCCTCATACTCTCGAGGAAATTGGGATTAAATTTGATTTAACTAGAGAGCGTGTTCGCCAAATTAAAGAAAAAGCAATTAGAAGATTAAAACACACTTCTAGGAGCAAAATACTAAAAACATACTTAGGGTAATTGCACACCACTTTAAGAAATTTCAAAAAGACTGTCTAACACAAAATTAGACAGTCTTTTTTTGCGTTCCGTTTAAAAATAAGTGAAATAGGTGTCAAAAGAAGAAGGCTAAAATCCAGATAAGACAACCAAAAGTGCTAAATCTAATAAGAGGTTGATAAGTTCTCCCTGTCGTATTGACGTGTTTTTTTTTGTAAATCTACCAAGTATATTTATCCAATATTACATTTAATCCAAATTGAAATGACGTGCTATTTGCTTTTGCCAAATTATTAATATACAACAAATTATTGAGTGCCATATACATATTTACTGGACCAAAATTAGTAGATAATCCTAAACCTATATTTTTTGAAGAGTAAGAGTCTAAGGTATAGGTTAATTTTGTTCGAAACCCTTTTCCTAGTCTTCTTTCATAAAAAAGTGTTGTAGCAAATTGTTGTTTAACGGCTCTATTAACCGAGAAAAATTGAATTCCAATTGCTTTTAAATAAGGGTCATCTTTTGCACATACAGGACAATATTTACGTCTATACCTTTTCTTTCCAAAACTAAACTTTGCCGAAGCATTTATTTTTATAGGCCGGTATGAATTATAACTTGTATAAACGGTATCAACTGGCAATTTATTTTCAAAATCATCTGTAAGTTCTTGCCAATAATCTCTCGGATTATCAGTATCAAATTCAATAGCTACCCCCTCGGTATCGTAATCACCTTTAATCTCATAACTACTCACGTCTTTTGAGTTCCTTACAAAACCTATATCTAGAACACTCCCTGTAATTTTAAATTGCTCATTCATTTGATGTGTGAACCCTACATCGACTCCTATTCCTGGATTCTGAAAAGTAAAAATCCGATTGATGTAATCTTTTATGTAATCTTCTGGTTCTTGCGAATCATCTTCATCAAACACCAATCCGGAAGATTGGATAGCAAGGTCAACATTCGTTAAATAATGCTTGTAAATATTATCAGTCCCTGAACTGGTATAAAACTGCCCTGTATTGTTTTTTGCCTGTGCATTGAATACCGATGAATATAATTTCAGCCTCCCTCCAATGGTGAATTTATCATTTACTTTATGAGAAATCCCAGCATGTAAAACCCCTACCATCTCAGTTTTAAAGTTTACATCACCTACAGAATACCGCTTATCTAAATTAGCAGTACCTTCATAAAACAGTTGAATCGCATCCATAGGAAAAAAGAACGAAAAATCTAATTCCTGATAAAAACCAAAACTTAAGAAATCGTTTCTATTTAATCTTAATCCACCGCTAATAATATCAGTTTTTTCATTGATTATAAATGAGTCATCGTTTCCTAGACTATACATTACATTGTTAATTTTGGTATTGATATTTACACCATCATCACCCAAGATATCATAGACAGTAGCACCTGTAACCCCTCCATTAAAACTAATTCCTGAAAGCAATGGGATACCTATAAAATAATCATGACTATAATTACCCCCTGGATTTAATAACAAAGTCTGCGGAATCTCACCAAAATCATATAACACCTCGTTATTTTGAGAGTAACTCACTATTGAGAATATAAAACTTAAGATTATTAAACTACATCTATTCATCCTCAACCGTGATTTTATAATGTAAGAATAAACCCGATTTCAAACTAAACATATATGGTTGAATTGGGTCCAAAGGAATCGTTCCCGAATCTAATTGAACTGCAACAATCACTTGATCGGTTGCTGAAACAAGCGAAATATCATCTCCTGAAATTGATTGAGTTACACTAAGATCTAATGCTCCTTTAGGAATGTATATCTGTGGTAATTCGTGCAAGAAATTGCCATAAATATCAAAAAATTGATATTGAATAGTTACACCTCTATCAAATGAATTACTAAACACATATTGAAAATCGGCTTGAATCAAATAATCCTCAGTATATGATCCGTCAAATATTGGTATACGCGTGAAGTCTGACAATCTTAACTTTTCATTATTCAAATCATCCAAAAAATCCGGGACTTCTAAATCAAAATGTATTAACGCGATCTTATGCTCTGACAAAAATTCAATATCGTCTAATTGATCCATATCTATATCTTTTACGCACCCGAAAAGGAACAGCACACATATAAGAAAGATAGGGGTTACAAGTTTCATTAAATGAAATGTTAAATTTTCCACAAAGTATGAACTTTATTTCAATTCCAACACATATAATTCATGTTTTTATAATAGGCTGAGAACTTAGTAGTATTGAGCTAATTATTATAGCAAAGATTTTTC
>JAGLDM010000423.1 GCA_023145595.1 Flavobacteriaceae bacterium
TCGACACCTTTTTTATTTGATTAATAGCAATATTATTAAATATATTCAATTGATGCTTGTTCTTGCTTTTCGGCATCAAAAAAACCTTGTTCTTTCATCCATGCATCACTATATACTTTACTCATATACCTTGATCCGTGGTCTGGAAAAATTATGACTACTTTACTATCTTTATCAAACTCGCCTGCCGCTGCATATTGTACAACTGCCTGCACTACTGCACCACTCGTATATCCTGCAAAAATACCTTCTGTTAAGGCAATCTCTCTTGCTTTGTGAGCACTTGCTTCGTCTGTTACTTTTTCAAACTTATCAATAGCATCAAAATCAGTTGCAGTCGGAATTAAATTCTTACCCAAACCTTCAATTCTGTATGGATAAATTTCTTTAGAATCAAACTCACCTGTTTCGTGAAATTTTTTCAAAATAGATCCAAAAGCATCTACTCCTAATATTTTAATATTCGGGTTTTGTTCTTTCAAATACCTTCCTGTTCCAGAAATTGTTCCTCCTGTACCACTAGCGGCAACTAAATGTGTAATTTCTCCTTTTGTTTGTTTCCAAATTTCTGGTCCTGTTGACGCGTAATGTGCATCAATATTCAATTCGTTAAAATACTGATTGATATATACCGAATTTGCAGTTTCAGCGTGCAGTCTTTTTGCTACTTGGTAATAAGATCTAGGATCATCTGCACTTACATGTCCTGGGCAAACATACACCTTTGCTCCCATCGCCTTTAGCATATCAATTTTGTCTGGTGATGACTTTGAAGTTACAGCCAAAAGACATTTATAACCTTTTATAATACTAACCATTGCCAAACTAAACCCTGTGTTACCTGATGTAGTTTCAATAACTGTACTCCCTGGTTTTAAAATACCTTGCTTTTCTGCTGCTTCTATCATGTGTAACGCAATCCTATCTTTTGTAGAATGTCCTGGGTTATAACCTTCAAGTTTAACGAAGAACTCACCATCTAATTTACTGGTGATTTTGTTTAATTTAATCATTGGAGTTTCACCAATAAGATCAAGTGTGTTTTGATAAATACCTAAGTGTCGTTTCATGAAATATTCTTATCAATTAAGATTACGCAAATATACAAATTATTTTCCTAAATCGTTGTTTTTCTCTAAATCTAATATAAAGGCATATTCTCTTGCCACATCCTTCAAACTATCAAATCTACCAGACGCTCCTCCATGCCCTACGCTCATATCTGTATGCAATAACACCTTATTTGTGTTATTGTTTTGATCTCTAATTTTAGCAATCCATTTTGCAGGTTCAAAATATTGAACTTGCGAATCATGCAACCCTGTGGTTACCAATAAATGTGGGTATTTTTTGTTTTCAACATTATCATACGGAGAATAAGATTTCATATACTCATAATACTCCTTTTCATTCGGATTCCCCCACTCGTCATATTCTCCCGTTGTTAACGGAATACTATCATCAAGCATCGTTGTAACCACATCAACAAAAGGAACAGCGGCAATAACGCCATTAAATGTATCTGGACTCATATTCATAACACCCCCTATCAATAAGCCTCCTGCAGAACCTCCCATTGCATATAAATGTGCTGCGGATGTATATCCTTTTTCAAACAAATACTTTCCACATTCAATAAAATCTGTAAAGGTATTTCTCTTCTGTAATAACTTTCCGGTGTCATACCACTCTCGTCCTAAATATTCACTCCCTCTAATATGAGCAATCGCAAATACAAATCCGCGATCTAACAAACTCAATCTAGTTGTACTAAATCCATCACTAATTGTGTGTCCGTACGAACCATAAGCATATAATAATAATGGCGTGTCTTTAGATAACTGCGTATCTTTATGATGCACTAACGAAATTGCGATTTTCTTACCATCGTCTGCGGTCGCCCAAATTCGCTCGCTTGTATAATTTTCTTTATCAAATTTACCGCCAAGAACTTCTTGCTCCTTTTTTATTTCTTTGCTTTTATCATCCAAATTAAAATCGATCACAGAACTCGGAGTGGTCATAGAGTTGTATCCATAGCGAATGACATTGGTGTCAAACTCTGGATCTGCATAAACCCCTGCAGAATAAGTCTCTTCTTTAAATGGTAGGTAGTAATCTTCTGAACCATCCCAACGTATAACTCTAATTTTATTCAACCCATTTGAACGTTCTTCCAGCACCAAATGATTGATAAAAATTGAAACGTCTTCTAACAAAACATCTTCTCTAT
>JAGLDM010000424.1 GCA_023145595.1 Flavobacteriaceae bacterium
CAAAAGAGTGCGCTCACTTTTAACTTTTAACTTTTAACTAAAATATTTAAACTCTTCCCTTTAAAGCATTAAAAACCCATGCATTGGCAAAGAATCCTACTCCTACAGATACGAAACCCCATCCAGCTACTTGATCATATTTAAAAGCTCCTAAACCTATTAAAAGCAATCCCATTGCAATCATTATAAACGTTGCCCAAGTTAGGACTGTATTTTTATTCATCGACATATTAAAAAATTTATTGCGAGTTAAAGGCGCATGCTATAAAATACAAATATCGTTATTTTATAATAAAAAAAGCATCCTTTAGATTGCTAAATAATAGTTAAATAACACACCAGCCCTTCCTGTTAATTTGGAATAAATCCCATTTTACTTTGCTGATAGTCCCGCATCGCTTCCATTATTTCAGCTTGCGCATTCATCACATAAAGACCATGTTTCGTTATTTTCTCATTAATAGCTTCCCCAGACAATATCAACACATTACTTTCTAATTTTGAATGAATCGAGATAAAATCGCCATCTTGATTGAAAGTACCATTTGACTCATTCCTTTTTTGAGTGATTGCTCGTTATTCACAATAATTTCTCCATCTAATAAGTAAACTATCACGAAATTTCAATATTCAACTCCTCTTCATCTGCTGATTTTAAAACACAAATATTTACAGGTGTTTGTACAGGGTAAACGCCTTTAAAACCCTTGCTGTTTTCTTGTTACAATTTTTAAATCCTTTATGCCAGAAGTAAGAGTGATTTTTTTAGACCCTAAATTTACCTTTTCTTGTTCATATATAGTAGATGGATTTTGTACCTTAGCCGTCGAAATAATTCTTTACGAATGAACCTTAAATTTAACAAAAACGAAGATTTCAACAAACTACTTCTAGCCGATCTTAAAAAGAAATTTTTAAAAGTTGCTTTAGGTGGTGGAAAAAATAGAATTGAAAAAACTCATTCCAAAGGCAAATTAACAGCAAGAGAACGTGTTGATTATTTATTCGATAAAAATTCTAAATCAATTGAGATTGGTGCTTTTGCAGGTGATGACATGTATAAAGATCATGGTAGCTGTCCGTCTGGCGGAGTCGTCGTTAAAATCGGTTACATTTCAAAAAAACAATGCATTGTTGTAGCAAACGATGCTACTGTTAAGGCAGGTGCATGGTTCCCTATTACAGCAAAAAAGAATTTACGTGCTCAAGAAATTTCCATAGAAAATAAAATTCCGATTATATATTTGGTTGACAGTGCCGGTGTATATCTACCAATGCAAGATGAAATTTTTCCAGACAAAGAACATTTCGGACGTATATTTAGAAACAATGCCATGATGAGCAGTATGGGAATAACTCAAATTTCTGCCATTATGGGATCTTGTGTTGCGGGTGGTGCTTACTTACCAATTATGAGTGATGAAGCCATTATTGTAGATAAAACGGCAAGTATTTTCTTAGCAGGAAGTTATTTGGTGAAAGCAGCAATCGGAGAACAAATTGACAACGAAACTTTAGGAGGTGCAACTACGCATTGTGAAATTAGCGGAGTTACTGATTATAAAGCCAAAGATGATAAAGATGCTTTGGATAAAATAAGAAATATTGTCGGTAAAATTGGAGCACCTGAAAATGCTGGGTTCAATCGAGTAAAATCATCAAATCCTACTGAGAGTTCAGAAGAAATTTATGGTCTTTTACCGAAGTTACGGACAGACCAATACGACATGAAAGAAATTATCAAACGATTGGTTGATGATTCTGAATTAGAAGAATACAAAGCAGATTATGGCAAGACTATTATTTGTGGATATGCTCGTATTGATGGTTGGGCAGTCGGAATTATTGCCAATCAGCGTAAAGTAGTTAAAAGCGCAAAAAAAGAAATGCAATTTGGTGGTGTTATTTATTCCGATTCTGCTGATAAATCCACTCGATTTATAGCCAATTGTAATCAGAAGAAAATTCCGTTAGTCTTTCTACAAGACGTTACTGGATTTATGGTTGGGAGTAAATCGGAACATGGTGGTATTATAAAAGATGGCGCCAAAATGGTAAATGCTGTGAGTAATTCTGTCGTACCGAAATTTACAGTTATCATTGGCAACTCTTACGGAGCAGGAAATTATGCCATGTGCGGAAAAGCATACGATCCTAGATTGATTGTCGCTTGGCCTTCGGCACGATTGGCTGTGATGGGCGGAGTACAAGCAGCCAAGGTTTTACTACAAATAGAAACAGCCTCCTTAAAAAAACAAGGTGAAAAAATTACGCCAGAAAAAGAAGCAGAAATATTAAAATCGATTGAAGATAGGTATGATAAACAAACATCACCATACTACGCTGCAGCGCGATTATGGACAGATGCAATTATTGACCCACTAGAAACACGAACATGGATTAGCATGGGAATTGAAGCTGCGAATCAGGCTCCGATTGAGAAGAAATTTAATATGGGGATTATTCAGGTTTGATGGTTTGTTAGTTGTTAGTTGTTAGTTGTTAGTTGAAATAAAATAATTAGAGAATATAAGAAATGGGAAGAGCATTTGAATTAAGAAAAGGAAGAAAAATGAAACGTTGGTCGGCAATGGCAAAAACGTTTACAAGAATAGGAAAAGATATAGTAATGGCAGTAAAAGACGGTGGTCCAAATCCGGATGCAAATTCTAGATTACGTGCTGTTATTCAGAATGCCAAGGCTGCAAATATGCCAAAAGAAAATATTGAGCGTGCTATTAAAAAGGCATCCGATAAAGATACTGCCAACTATAAAGAGGCGTTGTTTGAAGGGTATGCACCACACGGAATCGCAATTGTTGTAGAAACTGCAACCGATAACAATAATAGAACCGTAGCCAATGTACGTGCAGTTTTTAATAAATGTGACGGAAATATGGGAACATCGGGTTCTGTAATTTTTATGTTTGATCATACCTGTACATTTACCTTAAAGAAGGAAGACATTACAATGGATTTGGAAGAACTCGAACTCGAATTAATTGATTTTGAAGTGGAAGAAGTTTTTGATGATGAAGAAGGGATTATCATTTATGCTCCTTTTGGTCAATTTGGAGCAATTCAGTCCTTTTTTGAAGAAAATGGTGTTGAAATTTTATCTTCTGGATTTGATCGTATTCCGACTACAACTTCAAAGTTGAATGAAGAACAACAAGCCGATGTTGAAAAGTTATTAGAGAAATTAGAAGAAGATGACGACGTTCAGACGGTGTATCATTCTATGGAAATGAGTTAACTATTAGATATAGAATTATTTTAAAATTGAACTAAATCCAATGTTTTTTTACGTTGGATTTTTTTTGTTTCTGTTTCTATAAACTGTGGAATGAAATAGACTTCTTTTGGAACTTCGTATTTTGATAATGATTTAAGATTCTTCACTTTGTTCAGAATCACATCGTCATTTTCTTTCCCCTCTACAATCAATACAACCTTTTCTCCCAAAATAGTATCTGGAAGTGAACTGATAAAAAACCGTTGTTCTATTATTTCTGATAACTTCTCCTCTATTTGTTCTGGAATTAATTTAATTCCGCCAGAATTTATAATCGAATCATAACGACCTAACCATTTAAACTCTGAATCCGAAATAATTTCAACAATATCATTGGTCTGAATTTCTTCCGAAGCAATTTTTGGAGCGGTTATTATTAGGCAGTTTCTTTTATCTTTTGAAATAATGATATTTGGAAAAACGCTATAATTCTCAATTCGCAATTCTTCATTCGTAATTCTTCTAACAGCAATATGAGAAACCGTTTCTGTCATTCCGTAAGTTGAAAAACAATGGGTTGGTACTTTTTGCAAAGCCTTTTTTAAGTCGAATGAAACAGTTCCACCTCCAATAATAAGTGTTTTAATTTTATGTAATTCTTCTAAAGAACCGAATACTTGCATTGGCACCATCGCACAGAAATCATAGGTTTTATTAACTTCTTTAAGCGGATTCAAACTTGGAGTTATAATGTCCAATTTCCAACCCAAAAGCATGGCACGAACCAACATCATTTTTGCACCAATAAATTTTGGATTCATACATAATAATGCTGTTGAATTCTCTTTCAGATTAAAAAAAACACTTGTTGCCAATGCAGAATTAAGCATAAATTCTTTTCTTACCTCAATCACCTTTGGAGTTCCCGTTGAACCAGAAGTTTGTAACTTTATAGTATCCTCCTCATTCAAAAAATCAGAAACAAATAAAAATAATTCTTCTGAAATTTCTTTTGAAAAACAAAGTAATTCATTCTTATTAGAAAATGAATTTCCGTTCAAGTAAAAGTTAGGATGTACTTTAAAAGCCATTTTACAAATAAACAAAAATTGGTATAACTATTGCCTACATATAAATGTAAAAATGTTCAAATGATAATTATTTCTTTAATAAATAGATTCTGAATTGTGCATTTTTACAAATAATAATATATTTGGTATCTAATCATTTTTTTTTGAATAAAAATCCTAGATGTTTTAAACCAAATAAGGAATAAACAAGTATTATCATCCTAAAACAAAACCTAAGAATATGAAAAACATCACCTTGATTATCGTATTGACACTAACTTCTTTTATTGGAAATTCACAAACAAAAAATTTTATTGACCAACCCTATATAGAAACTACTGCCAAGGTTGATACACTTGTAACTCCAGATAAAATATATTTATCTATATTTATAAATGAAAAAGATACGAAAGGAAAGATTTCAGTTGAAGAATTAGAAAATAAAATGGCCGATAAACTTAAGAGTCTCGGAATTGACTTAGACAAACAATTAACGCTATCAGATTTAGGAAGTAATTTTCATAAATATTTTTTAAGAAAACAAGATGTTAATAAAACCAAGTCTTTTTCTTTATTGGTATTTGATGCAAAAACTGCAGGACAAGTAATTCAAAATTTAGAACAAATTGGAATTTCGAATGTAGATTTAAGTAAAACGGAGTATTCCGAAATTGAAAACCTAACTTTAATATTAAAATCTAAGGCTATCAGAAAAGCCAAGTTACAAGCAGACTATTTAGTTGAGCCTTTAGATCAGAAAGTGGGAACAGCGGTTTTTATTTCAGATAAATTTAGACAGAATTATAATTACAACAATTTGCAAGAAGTGATGGTTGTTGGTTATGCCCCTAGAAAAAAGGAAGACAAACCATTAGATATTGAATTTAAAAAAATAAAAGTAGAAAGTGAAGTAACTGTAAAATTTAAAATAAGTCAATAAGTTAAAAAGGCTATTTCAAAACACCGACGTCTCGTATATGGATTCGTTGAAATCACAATAAGATAATCCGAAAATAAACATGAATAAACTAATTGCTATACTCCTACTCATTACTACCTATTCTTGGAGTCAAACTCCAATAAATTATGAAAATGAGGATTATTACTACTTAAACCGAAGTCACCATTTAAAAATAGAATTAGTTAAAAATCAGTTGCAAATAGAAAATGAAGTTTTAGAAAAGGCAAAATATAACACAGGTAACCAGTTATACTTTGCGAATGATTTTATTCCTTTCGACAGTTTTACAGAAATTGATAATATCAAAGCGTTTACAGAAAATGAAGGAGAGCAAATATTTGTAGATCATTTTGAACCCAAAGATCAATTTGGAGGTGGTGTGTTTTTTAGTGATCAACAATCAATCAATTTTGTTTTCCCGGTGGTTGGTCCTGGAGCAGAAACAACACTTACTTATACAGAAAGAATCAAAGACCCTCACTTTTTAGGGGCATTTCGATTTGGAACCTACGTCCCTACCCAAAACGCAACATACACAATAGAAGTGCCAAAAGGTGTTGAATTAGGATTTAAAGAATTTAATCTAGATTCGCTAGACATTACCTTTAAAAAAATTGAACATAAGAAATCAACTACATTCACTTGGACAGCAAAAAACATTCAACAATACAGAAAAAATAACAAGAGTTTATCAATCCTAAATTATATACCACATGTAATTGTATATATAAAAAGTTATACCGTAAAAAGAAAGGTTATTTCTGTCTTAAATGATGTTCAAGACTTATATTCATGGTATGTGTCGTTAGTAAATCAAATTGATGATGATGATTTGACCGAAGTTTATGCCATTGCAGATAACTTAACAAAAGATATTTCTAACGAGAGTAAAAAGGCAAAAGCAATCTTTAATTGGGTACAAAACAACATTAATTATGTGGCTTTTGAAGATGGTCTAGGCGGATTTATTCCGCGTAGTGCAGGAAGTGTTTGCAATAAAAAGTATGGGGATTGCAAAGATATGGCAAACCTACTTTTTGTGATGCTCAACCATGTTGATGTTGAAGCCTATCATACTTGGATTGGCACTAGAGATCGCCCCTATTCTTATTTTGAAATTCCAACTCCAATAGTAGATAACCACATGATTACTACTGCTATTATAGATGGGAAAACTGTGTTTTTAGATGCAACGGACAGTTATGTTCCCTTTGGAATGCCAAGTTCTTTTACGCAAGGAAAAGAAGCTTTAATTGGTATTTCTGATAAAGAATTTAAGATTATTAAAGTCCCTATTCAGGCTAAAGAAAAAAGCCAAACATTTATAGAAACTGAAATTAATTTGAATGGAAACCTTGTTACTGCAAAAAGTAGTAGAACAATGACAGGCTATGATATGGTTAATTTTATTGTAGATGCTAAATTTAAAAAAGACGATACCAGCCACGAGGCATATTTGAATACTAAATTTGCAATTGGGAACAATAAAACGACCTATTCTAACATCAACTTTGGAGAATTAAGCACAAAAAATGGCCGTTATACTTTACAATATGATTTAGAAATTAATAATTATGCAAGAACTTTTGGGAGCAAACTAATTCTGAATATGAACTTAGAAAAACTCCTATCAAAAGATATTATTTTAGTAGAAAACGAGAAGTTTGGAAGAAGCATTGATCATAAATTTGTGCGAGAATACAAAACAACACTTATCATTCCAGAAGGGTATGAATTAAATTATATACCAAA
>JAGLDM010000425.1 GCA_023145595.1 Flavobacteriaceae bacterium
GAAATTGGATTGGTAGATGAACTAGGAGGCTTGGATGATGCTATACAAGGAGCAGCAGAATTGGCAGGTTTGGTAGATTATAGAACCACAGAATACCCTATGTTTAAGAAGGACTATGAAGATGCTCTTTCATTTTTTCCTTTTAGTAAAATAAAAGAGAAAATGTTGTTGAAAGAATTTGGGGCTAGGAATTATAAAATCTATAAAGATGTAAAGAATATGTCTCAGTTTGAAGGAATTCAGGCAATAGTTCCTTATGTTATTGAAATTAAGTAAAATTACTTTCTACAATAACTCACAAAACTATAACCGAACTTGTTTTTTTCGTCGGCTTTAAAAAGTTCTCTGCTTGTTTCTTTCCAGATGTTTTTGTCAATTTCAGGAAAATGAACATCGGCATCAAAAGAATGATGCACCTCGGTAATGTCCAATTTATCGGCTAAACGAATGGTTTGTTTGTAAATTTGAGCACCGCCAATTATGAATGGTGTCGCATCATTTTTTGCAACTTCCAAAGCTTTTTTAAAGGAATTTACAACGATGCAGCCTTCTGCTTTATAATCAGGATTTCGAGTAATAATTACAGCCGTTCTATTTGGTAAAGGTTTGCCAATAGATTCAAACGTATTGCGCCCCATAATAATATGATGTCCTGTTGTCGTTTTTTTGAAACGAATCAAATCAGCGGGTAAATGCCAAATCAAATCATTGTCTTTCCCTAAAGCATTGTTGTTTGCAATTGCTGCAATTATCGTGATAGTTTGTGTGGAATTCATTCTAATTTTTTTCGTCACTTCGAGTGATTTAAATACGCTAGCGCTTTAAATTGTTTAGAGGAAGCATCTTTTTTGTTAAACAGAAATTTTTCCTCTAATTAATGGATGTGGATCGTAATTTATCAATTCAAAATCTTCAAAAGTAAAATCGAAAATATCTTTTATCTCCGGATTTAATTTCATCGTAGGAAGTGTTCTTGTTTCTCTAGATAATTGTAAATCAATTTGCTCTTTATGGTTGTTGTAAATATGAGCATCACCAAAAGTATGGACAAAATCACCATAGCCTAATCCGCAAACTTGTGCCATCATCATTACTAACAATGCATAGGAGGCAATATTAAAAGGAACTCCTAAAAAGATGTCAGCACTACGTTGATACAATTGACAAGAGAGTTTTCCGTCTGCCACATAAAATTGAAAAAAGGCGTGACAAGGAGGTAGGGCTGCCTTATTATTGGCTACATTTTCTGAAAAAGAAACAGAGGTGTCTGGCAATACGCTTGGGTTCCAGGCTACAACCATCATTCTTCTGCTATCGGGATTGTTTTTTATGGTTTCAATAACTTCAGATATTTGGTCTATTCCGTCCGAATTCCAATTCCGCCATTGATGTCCGTAAATGGGACCCAAATCTCCATTTTCATCTGCCCAAGCATCCCAAATTTTCACACCATTTTCTTGTAGGTATTTAATATTGGTATCACCTTTTAAAAACCAAAGCAATTCATAAATAATAGATTTTAAATGTAATTTTTTGGTGGTCAACAATGGAAATCCTTCTGATAAATCAAAGCGCATTTGATAGCCAAAAACACTTTTAGTGCCTGTTCCGGTTCTATCTGTTTTCTCAAAACCGTTTTCTCGAACGTGTTTTATTAAATCTAAGTATTGCTGCATAACCCTGTTTTTCGTCTTGCTCTCTCAATAATTATCTAGAGAGGTAATGAATTTATAATTATTATTTGTTTCTTCGGTTTATTTCGTCTCTAACCTTTGCAGCCAATTCATAATCTTCATCAGCAACAGCTTTAGTTAATTGCTGATTTAATGATTCTAAGGTGTCTGAAGAATAAGTTGTTTCTTCAATGGTTTCTGTAATTAAATCTTCTAAAATCAACTCATCATTATCATTATCATCGTCAGATTCGTCTTCATCTTTCAGTTTTAGGTAAACCCCTGCTTTCTCCAAGATGTTTTCATACGTAAAAATAGGGGCGTCAAAACGGGTTGCAAGCGCAATAGCATCCGAAGTTCTCGCATCAATTATTTCTTTAATTCCGTCACGTTCACAAATTAAACTCGAATAAAACACACCGTCTACAAGTTTGTGTATAATAACTTGTTTGATGACAATCTCGAACCTATTGGCAAAACTTTTAAAAAGATCGTGGGTTAAAGGGCGAGGAGGTTTGATTTCATTCTCTAAAGCGATTGCTATAGATTGCGCTTCGAACGCTCCTATAACGATGGGTAAAGTACGCGATCCTTCTACTTCAATAAGTACTAACGCATAGGCACCACTTTGTGTTTGGCTGTATGAAATCCCTTTAATGTCTAATCGTACTAAACTCAATGTGCTTGGTTTTAAATTTGTTAATTGCAAAAAAACTGCCTTATTTGAGACTTTTAATAGATTCAAATAAGGCAGTCTTGGTGGCACAATTTACAAAAATTATGCGTTATTAGATTTAAAAACTTTTAACTTTTCAATTAAATTAGGAACAAC
>JAGLDM010000426.1 GCA_023145595.1 Flavobacteriaceae bacterium
CATCTACACGATAAGAAGGAATAGTAAGACCTAAACCCCCATCTGTTTCACTATTCACTTTAATGTCTAAGGAAGCTAATATGTTTTTTATTACATCTTTCGGAATCACATCACCAATCAATCGGTTCATGCGTTCGTAAGAAACAAATACTTGAAAGTCTTCAATTTTCTCTGGATAAAAATCAATTGCATCCGAAGATATTTTTCCTCTAGCAATTTCAACAATTAAAAGTGCTGTTCTTTTTAAAGAATACTGAACAAAATTTGGATCTATTCCTCTTTCAAATCGGAAAGAAGCATCTGTATTTAGCGCATGTCTTTTGGCTGTTTTACGAATAGAAACTGGATTAAAATAGGCACTTTCAATAAATATACTTGTGGTGTTTTCTGTAACTCCAGAATCAATTCCTCCAAAAACACCTGCAATACACATCGGATTCGAATCCCCATCACAAATCATAAGATCATCTTGATGTAAATTCCTCTCTATTCCATCTAAAGTCGTAAACTTTGTTCCTTCTGGTAAAGTTTTAACTAGGATTTCATTTCCTTTTATTTTTGCTGCATCAAACACGTGTAAAGGTTGTCCTAGTTCATGCAAAACATAATTTGTGGCATCAATAATATTGTTCTTAGGCGTTATGCCAATTGCAACCAATTTATTTTGAAGCCATTTAGGAGACTCTGTTACTTTAATATCCGAAACTGTAATTCCGCAATAACGTGGTGCTAATTCTTTATCTTCAACCTTTACATCAATACGTAATTTACGCTCATCTACATAGAAATCCATCACTGAAGGAGATCTTAACTCCAACTGCAAATCGTTCATAATCAAACCTGCTCGTAAATCTCGAGCAACGCCGTAATGACTCATGGCATCTGCCCTATTTGGAGTCAGTCCTATTTCAAAAACTTGATCAGATTCAATTTCAAAAACTTCTGCACAAGGAGTTCCTGCTTTTAATGCGGCATCTAAAACCATGATTCCATCATGTCCTTTACCAAGACCTAATTCATCTTCAGCACAAATCATCCCAAAACTTTCTTCTCCTCTTATCTTTCCTTTTTTTATCTTGAAAGACTCACCTTTGTCATCATACAATAAGGTTCCAATAGTTGCTACGGGTACTTTTTGACCAGCGGCTACGTTAGGCGCACCACAAACAATTTGAAGTGGAGCATCCTTACCAACATTTACCGTTGTTACCTTTAACCTATCTGCATTTGGATGTTGCTCACAAGTTAAAACTTCACCAACAACAATTCCTTTTAGACCTCCTTTAACCGATTCGAAAGTTTCAATACCCTCTACTTCAAGCCCTAAATCGGTTAATAATTCACCTGTTTTTTCAGCATCCCAATCAACTTTAATAAATTGTTTTAACCAATTGTATGATATTTTCATTTGTTTGTTTTATTTTTCAAGAAGCAAAGATACTTTAAATTGAAATATTATTAATAAAAAACGCCTAAAAGTAATTTTAGGCGTTTTCAATATTTATTTATCTTTTATACATATTATTCACCGTGTATAAATGCTTTCTTTGCAAGTAATTCTTCTTCTGATTCTACAATATCCTCATCAAAAATACAGCAATCTACCGGACAAACAGCCGCACATTGTGGTTCATCGTGAAAAC
>JAGLDM010000427.1 GCA_023145595.1 Flavobacteriaceae bacterium
AAAAACCGAAATTTAGTATTTGCCTCTCCCGAAACTCCAAAAGGCAGTTTCGACCTCTCCCATGGAGAGGTGAATTGGAAACCCCAAGGCAAGCCTAGGGGAATTCTTTAGATTAAAATAGTAACAGGTCCTTCTTTTAATTTTTAATTCAGGAGAAATATACTAAACTCATTATAAAGTTTCTATATTTTTGATAAAACTATTTGCTCTGTCTGTTTTGCGACAACTTGTTTAAAAAGCGCTTTCAATTCTGTATAATAAGTAGCGGGAACTACTCCCTTATTAATCTCTACAAGTGTCGATATTTGCACCACCTTTTCAACATTACTAATTGAATAAACAAATCTCCCCATATTATCTCTTAGCTCAACACTAATATTCTCTGGTAATGTTTCTACCTTATATCCCCCTGGAATTTCCAAAGCAACGGTCGCTTTGTTTTGCCAAGGTGTACCAAAATCAACTGGATATTCTCTTTTTTCTAATTTAAACGGATTCTCATCCAAACAATTAAATAACAAAGGTGTCAAATACATTCTATTTCCAATTATTTCAACCGCATCTTCTTTTTCAAAAGTAAAAGTCTCTATTATTGGCTTGGCAAGATTATCTTTATTGGATAATCTAAAATTTACAATTTCAATATCATTATTTGATCCTTCAATATTACTAATCAAATCGTCTTCCGACAATTGTCCTTTTTTATTTCTATATTCTATAGATCGCAAATTTTCATACTTTACTCGATCCATCCCTTTTATAAAACCATCATCAGATATTTTATATTTTAAAAAAGATTCTTCCACAGCCACCATTGACGAACCCAAATCTACCAAGCCAGAACTATTATCATCTCTAACAATTGTCCCATTCCAATTTAAAGCTCGCAGAGGCAATACGTTGGGCAAACTAGCTTCTTCTGAAGCATCTAACAATACCTTTCCTTGATTTGTTTCAACCACAGCAATTACGTAATTAAACCCAGAGATGGTAGGCGCAGTTGGTATTCCATTGCTTCTAGTACTTACTAATACCGGGTTCGCTTTCAACCCTAATTCTCTTAAAACAACAACAAGTGTTAAGTTAATATCGGCAATATTTCCAACTCCTTCTTTATAAGCTTTTCGCAAGCCTTTTTGGGTATATTTCCCATAAAAATCATTCCATTTAATTTTACTTTTAACAAATTCTAGCGCACCAAATATCTTATCATCTTCTGTTGTGAATTTATTTTTCAATTCAGAAATATCATCTGTTAGGTGTCTAGATTTTTTCAATTCCCCACCAAATTCCGGATTATTATATATTGTTTTAGCAACATCCTCCCAAGTTAAAGAAAAATATTTGGTGATTTGATTTGGCCATTTTATCCATTTCAATTCATAATTAACTGCAGCCCTATAATTATCAATATTATTGATATGTGGTTCTTCAATTAAAGCCGGTACATTCTTCTTTTCAATTTGTGATATATGTACATCTAAACGTATCTCTTCAGAGGAAAAATTAGTCTTTGCAATCCCTGACGAAAGACTACCCCCCGACCTTGATTTATATTGAAATTTAATCGTACTGCTTTTAACTGAATTTTTAACTTTTATTGGTAAATAACCTATCTGTTTTACACCATACTTATAATATTCTGGTATTTCAATACTAGATTCCAATTTCTTTACTGGTATGGCAAACTGAATTTCAACATTATCAATTTTAGTATATGTAGATCCTATAATGTATTCCCATTCAACAACACAACCTTCCGACACATTAGGCATCGTAAACTTCTTTTTAGACCAATACTCATTTTTTTCCTCATCAAAAGTTTCTTTTTTACTCAGCTTAAAAGATTCTATTTTTCCGTTCACCAAACTAAACGTTTTTGCTTTTTTAATAGTTACACGTTCATCACCAGAAGAATAAAATTCAATTTCTTTTGTCGCCCATTTATAGCCCTCTTTGTTATATATTTTAATTCGCTCATGAACTTCTGTAATCAAATGAAACCCTTCCCCTTGCACATAGTTAAAATATGTTTTCCTTTTTCTATATAGATAGGCAGCATTAGCCGTTGAGTCGGTAGGATAGTACTTTTCTTCTAGTTCTGCTTTTGAAACTTTTCCGAATTTGTAATTTTGTGCATTTCCAATTTGGAGCATGCCTATTGTAAGCACTGATAATAAAAAAAGTTTCATTGGCTAATTTTTAATTAATACTATTTTTGAGTGATCGCTTTTAACTACTTGTTTCCAAAAATTCCGGTAGTCATTATATTCTTCTTTGGAGTAATCTCCTGTTTTTAATAAGAATTCTCTTTTAAATTTTACTTTCTTTTCTTCGACTTTTTCAATGGTCATTGTATAAGATCCAAATTTTGTATTGATAGAAACATCATTACTCATCGCTTCAATATTATATTCTGATGGTAATTCAATTTCAACCTCATCAACATCATAGTACCCTCGAACAACTTCTACAGGTAGTTTCCTATTTCTGATTCGTTTTGGCGCTTTGTCAATCACATTGAATGCATTTACAGGAAAAATCATACGTTCACCACTTATGGTGCCGTAGTTTTCTGAAGTAAAAGTTATTGACTCCTCAAATTTTCCTTCTTTTTTATTATTCTTAATATCAACTTTATCAATTGTCAAATTATTGATATTATCCCAAAACTCTTTATATGTCTTTTCTTTCTCTTTTTCACTGCTATTCTCTATTCCTAAATGATTATTAAATTTAGTTCCTGAACAAACCATGTCAATTTCGCCATTGATATTTCCCTGATTACTCAAAGTATATTTCCCAATTATTTTTTGATGATTTTCTTTATCATCATACGCTCGAGTGTGTTTTATTTCACCTCCGTTTGGGGTTATTACCAAGGCATCTCTATCATCGGTAAAACCACCCCCATCTGCAAATGGGGTGTTTTGTGAAGTGCATTCTAGCCATAATTCTTTTTCGACTATTGGAACATATAAAACCATATGATTTCCTTGTTGAGAAACAACTTCTGAATTTATACTGAGTTTTTTTGACGGATTACCATAAATCAGGGCATGATAAGATGTAATTCCAACTTCCTTTAACAGTGCTGAAGTATAATTGGTGAGCCCTTTACAATCTCCATAACTCAATTTATCAACTTCACTTGCCAACATCGGCTCAAAGCCACCAACCCCTACCTGAATACTAACATATCTAACCTTATCTTGAACATATTCATACACTTTTTTTGTTTTCTCGATAGGGTCTTCAATATCTAAAGTTAACTTTTTAATTTCATTCTTCGTAGATTCTGGCAAATCCATTCTACTTTGAATTAAATTTTTATAATACCATTTTCCAAATTCTTGCCAATTCTTTGCTTCACCATCTACTCCTTCTAAATTGAATTTATCAACTCCTAACCTTGCCGTTGGCAAAAAATCTCTCAATAGTGGAACATAGGGTTCCCATTTAATTGCTCCTATATTTTCAATTTCATAAGATAGCATTCCTTCTTTCTCTGTTTTTTTAATTTCAAAACCTTCAAAATTTTGTTCTGATTTACTCAATTTAATATCCAAAGGGTATTTAAAACTATAAGTCGCTTTTTGAATACTTTGACAGTAATTACTGCTGTATGTCCAATTTCTAATAAAGGCAGTGTTAGAGGTCTTTAATTGGTATGTATAGAAAACAGTATAAGGGTAAGTTGTTGGAGTATAATTATAATGAATCAATCTACTATCAGAATACAGACTGCCCCCTGTAGCACTATAATCTTTAAAGTCACTTTTCTTTATTTTCTCTAATTCATTACCCATTGCATCATAAATAATTACCTTGACGCTTTTAATTGCTCTACGCTTGTCATAATAAAGTGTAACATCGGCATAGTCATCTGCCAATTTATTAAATATGGTGATGGCTGTTTCGAATTTAATCGTCATATCCCGCTGAGACTTTAATTCAATGGAAGTATTCTCAAATCTGATGACTGAATTAGCATCTTCTTTTAATTCTTTAGGAATCAGCAATGTAGAAAATTCGAAATTTTGAGAGTTCAAAATATTCGCAACAAAAATAAAAATTATTAGAAACAGGGAAGACTTATTCATTAAATTTAATTACCTATTCAAAAATACCGCCTTTTTTTTGAATAACCCGCAATAATTAAACCCTATTTTTAGAATCAATTAAAATAGTAACAGGTCCATCGTTTACTAAGCTAACCTTCATATCTGCTCCAAACTCTCCGGTTCCAACTTTTTTACCAAATTCGATTTCAAAGGCTTCTATAAATTGATTGTACAACGGAATAG
>JAGLDM010000428.1 GCA_023145595.1 Flavobacteriaceae bacterium
TCAAATATAATTGAACACGCAAAAGACATTGATGTACTTTGTTTTAAAACATCAAACAATGTAATACTACACCTTACCGTTTTAAGAGATAGCGTACTTCGCTTTAGATATACCACCGTTGGGAAATTCGAAAATGACTTTTCTTATGCTATAGATAAAAAGGTAAGTAATGGGTACAACCATTTAGAAATTTCTGAAGACGAAGAAAAATACATTGTCACAACTTCAAAATTAATTTGTAATATTTACAAATCAGATTTACGTAAATCAATTTATGATGCTAAGGATAATTCTTTAATCTTAGAAGATGAACTAGGGTTTCACTGGGAAGAAAGTTACAAATTAGGTGGAGATATTGTAAAAATGAGTAAGACTGCTCAAAGCGGAGAAAGTTATTATGGTTTGGGTGATAAACCTCAGCACTTAAACCTGAAAGGAAAACGTTTTGAAAATTGGGCAACCGATTCGTATGCTTACGGAAAAGATACCGACCCTATCTACAAGGCAATTCCGTTTTATACAGGACTACATAACTGTAAGTCATACGGTATTTTCTTTGACAACTCCTTTAAAACTTATTTTGATTTCTGCCATGAAAGAAGACACGTAACCAGTTTTTGGGCACAAGGAGGTGAAATGAATTACTACTTTATCTACGGTCCAAAAATGCAAGATGTGGTTATAAGTTATACCGACTTAACGGGCACACCAGAATTACCGCCGTTATGGGCATTGGGTTACCACCAATGTAAATGGAGTTATTATCCAGAATCGAATGTAAAAGAAATTACCAAAAAGTTTAGAGATCTAAAGATTCCGTGTGATGCTATCTACTTAGATATTGATTATATGGAGGGCTTTAGGTGCTTTACTTGGAGTGAAGACTATTTTCCAAATCCAAAAAGAATGGTTAAGGAATTAGCCGATGACGGGTTTAAAACCGTAGTTATCATCGATCCGGGAATTAAAATAGACAATGAATACAGCATCTATAAAGAAGGTCTGAATAAAGATTATTTCTGTAAACGTGCCGATGGTCCTTATATGAAAGGGAAAGTTTGGCCTGGCGAATGTTATTTCCCAGATTTTACCAGACCAGAAGTTAGAGAATGGTGGGCTGGCTTGTTTAAAGAATTGATTGAAGAAATTGGTGTAAAAGGAGTGTGGAATGATATGAACGAGCCAGCAGTAATGGACGTTCCCGGGAAAACATTCCCTTCGGATGTACGACATGATTATGATGGAAACCCATGTAGTCATCAAAAAGCACATAACATTTATGGAATGCAGATGGCTAGAGCCACCTACCATGGAGTGAAGAAATTCAACTACCCAAAGCGTCCGTTTGTAATCACGCGCTCTGCTTATTCCGGTACACAGCGTTACACTTCTACATGGATGGGAGATAATTTAGCAACTTGGGAACATTTACAAATTGCAAACATACAAGCACAACGATTAGCACTATCTGGATTCTCTTTTGCAGGGTCAGATATTGGTGGATTTGCTGAACAGCCGAACGGTGAGTTATATGCTCGTTGGATTCAGTTAGGAGCATTTCATCCGTTTTGTAGAACACACTCCTCTGGAGATCATGGCGATCAAGAACCTTGGGCTTTTGATGATGAAGTTACAGATATAGTTCGTAAGTTTATTGAAATCAGATATGAACTATTGCCATATCTTTATACGTCATTTTACAAGTACTCGGCTTACAACGAACCAATGTTAAAATCATTGGTCTTGTTTGATCAAGAAGATCCTCAAACTCATTACAGAACAGACGAATTTATTTGTGGTAGCAAACTTTTAATTTGCCCAATTAACGAACCAAATGCTAAAGGAAGACGTATGTATATTCCAAGAGGTGAATGGTTCAACTATTGGACAAAAGAATTGGTTACAGGCGGTAAAGAAACATGGGTTGATGCAGAACTAGATAGTGTGCCCCTTTTTGTGAAATCTGGGTCTATTATTCCTAAATATCCAATACAACAATATGTAGGTGAGAAAATTATTGAGCAATTAACCTTGGACGTATATCACAAAAACGGAAAAGAAGAGTCATTATTGTTTCAAGATGATGGTGATGGTTATGACTATACAAAAGGTCGCTATAGTTTAGTCAAATTTAACCTATCGGGAACCAATGAAAAATTGATTATTAGACTAAACAAAAGAGGTAAATACGAAAGCTCTTTTAGCACTTACAAAATTAATTTATTCGGCTTACCTTTTGAAGTTAAATCTATCAAGGTTGACAATGAATCTGTTGACTTAAAAGATCTTCAATTCGAGAACAATAGTCTTATAATTCCTAAAGGATTTTCAACCCTTAAAATGAACGGATAAAACTTCTCTTATATATCATCTTAAAGCGCTAAACATTTTGTTTGGCGCTTTTTTTATGGTACCGAAACTGCGGATAAAATAGAAATATTAGATGTTGTTTGTTTTACTAGCGTAAATACTTTTTATCCACATAAAAAGTTCCAAACGGAATTACAGACGCAATTAATATCACCATAAATTGTCTTGAATTCCATTTGTAATCAGATCGTATTAAAAATGCTAAAACCACATATCCTATAAAAAACATTCCATGAGGCATCCCCAGCATTTTTACATATTGCGGATCTTCTAATAGATATTTAATAGGCATTGCCACAAATAACAACAACAAATAAGACAGTCCTTCTAACAAAGCCGCAATTCTAAATATTTTATCCATGAATCTCTGATTTTAATTCGGATGCAAATATACGTTTGCATGATTTAATTCTTTAATTTTGCTATCATCTTTTTTGTTAAAAAATGACAAGCAATATTTCTATTAAAATCACCTCTGAGAAACTAAACCTACAAGATTGTTATGATTTTGTTCAAGACCCTTCTTGTGGTGGAATTGCATTATTTGTGGGGACCGTTCGTAATAAAACAAAAAATAAAGAAGTAACTTTATTGGATTTCTCTACCTATGAAGAGATGGCTATTAAAGAAATAGAGAAAATAGCGAAGATAGCATTAGAAAAATTTGATATCCTAAAAATTGCCATACACCATGCAAAAGGAGCATTAAAAATTGGTGAAATTCCAGTAATCATTTCGGCTTCTTCTCCGCATAGAAATGCCGCTTTTGATGCTTGCCAGTTTGCTATCGACACTTTAAAAGAAACCGTTCCTATTTGGAAAAAAGAACATTTTGCCGACGGTGAAGTTTGGGTAAATTCAACTCCCTAATGCTTCGACTCCGCTCAGCAACCGGAATACGACTATGGTCAAACCAATATTAAAACACAAATGAAAGAAACACGTATCAATAAATATTTAAGTGAGGTTGGCTATTGCTCTCGTAGAGCTGCAGATAAACTGATAGAACAAAACAGAGTAACCATCAACGGAAAAGTACCTGAAATGGGTACTAAAATTACCGAATTGGATGAAGTTCATGTTGATGGAAATTTGATTTCTGAATCAAACGAAAAACCAGTTTATATTGCCTTTAACAAACCTAAAGGAATTGTTTGTACTTCAGATTCTAAAAGAGAGCGAAATAACATTATTGACTTCATCAATTATCCAACACGTATTTTCCCAATTGGTCGTTTAGACAGGCCAAGTGAAGGCCTGATATTTCTAACCAATGATGGTGATATTGTCAATAAAATATTGCGTGCTAGAAACAACCATGAAAAGGAATATATTGTTTGTGTAAATAAACCCCTTACCGATGAGTTTATTCAAAAAATGGGAAATGGAGTTCCGGTTTTAGATACTTATACTAAAAAATGTCTAGTCGAAAAACTCGATGAAAAACAATTTAAAATTATTTTAACGCAGGGTTTAAATCGGCAGATTAGACGAATGTGTGAACATTTTGATTACAGAGTTACCAAATTAACCCGCATACGAATTATGAATGTTAAGTTAGATATTCGGTCGGGAACATGGCGTGATTTAACACCCGAAGAATTGAAGGGAATTGACCAATTGGTTGCGGATTCTGAGAAAACAAACGATTAAAACGCTAAAACCCCACCTTCTAAACTCAACAATTTTGTATCCTTAAAACCTTTCTTTACCTGTTCAACAGCAGCCATACTTATGACTCCACGCTTACACACAAAAATATAATTGTTTGATTCTTCAAAATCGTTTGAAATCCATTCTCCAATTCTAGACAATGATATTTTTGCGTCAATCGTAAACGGAATTTCTTGGGCAGCATCAGTTATAACTGAAATAATTTTAAAATTATAATTTTCTTGTTTTAAAATCTCTTTAAAATCAGCCTGTGAAATTTGCAAGTCAGCTTCAATTTCACATGATATTTCTTGATAGTTTTCAGATTTAAATATTTCAGAAAATCGCTTCTTTTGATCAGAAGAACTTTCAGCCTTAGATTTTAATTTCATTTTAAATTGAGAATTATCCAAACTATTAAATATCAATAATTCATTAATTATTGGTCCACCTATCCCTGCAACAATCTTTAAAACTTCGTTTGCTTGCATCAAGGCAATAATTCCGACAATCGTATTTAAGGTCCCCATTTCAGAACAATTAGGAACCTTCTCCGTCGGAATTTCAGGAAACGCATCTCGTAAGTTGGCACTTCTATTTCCGCTTTCCTGCATTAAATTAAACGTGGCCACATAACCATCAAATTTGTAAAGAGAACCGTACACCAACACCTTGTCTTGTAGCACACATACATCATTCAATAAATATTTAATGGGCAAACTATCGGTGCAATCCAATATAATTTCAGAAGCAGCAATTAAGTCAACCACATTATCTTTTGAAATGGCTTTGTTCGTGAATGAAACGTTTACAAATGACGAAATGGAGTTGATATATTTTGAGAGTATTTCAGCCTTCGGCTTTCCAATATCTTCCAGTTTATAAAAAACCTGACGGTGTAAATTACTTTCATCCACAACGTCATAATCTATTAACTGAATATGACCAATGCCGCTTGCCGCTAAATAAATGGCTGCAACAGAACCCAATCCGCCACAACCAACAATGGTGATTTTGGTGTCTTGAAATTTCTGCTGACCAACAGTTCCAATTTCTTGAAGTGTAGTCTGACGCTGAAATATTTTATCTTTAGAAACCTTGGTCATTTTATTCTACTTGCATTAAATTTTGAATGGAAATGAACAGCAAAACAGCTCCCAAAACTGCAACGACGATTCCGCCTATTAACTGTCTTTTGTCTTTTTGTTGATTTTTTACAAATGAAAAATTAATCGAATTAAAGATGATTAAAATAAATCCTATTGATAAAAAAACAAACCCTATTGATAACATATATATTTGTTTTTCGTGATGCGGAACTAAGTTTCAGCATCACATTATATTACTCCGTTTATACGATCCTGAAACAAGCTCAGGGTGACATCCGTTTTTTTATTTCAATTCTTTTTTTGCCTCTTTATAATCTTGAGGCGTATTTATATTCCGAATAATAGCATCGTCAACCTCAACGATTTCTACATCTGAATTTATTAAAACTTTACGCGGGCAAGAATACCCTTGTGCCAAATAACTCAATAAAATGGGATATGCTTTTGGTTCCCAAATGGTGATTAATGGCTCTGGGAATTGTTTGTTTTTTCCTTTTAAAGTCGTTGCAATTTTTAATGGATTTCGATGTTTCAACAACAATTCAATCATTTCTTGATCTACAAAAGGCAAATCGGTTGCAATTACAAACCAAGCCGTATTCGGATTTTCCTGAAATGCTGAACAGATTCCGCCAAAAGGCCCTAAATCCTTAAATTTATCTACAATCGTATTGCCAGACACATCCTGATGTTGACGAACAGAAATATAAACTCCCTTCTGATTTTCATCCTTTAACGGAAACATAGCACCTAATAAATCATATAGATAATCCCGTTGTGACACTCCGTGATATTCCAACAAACCTTTGTCGACTCCCATTCTAGTGCTCTTCCCTCCTGCTAAAATTAGACCTTGAATAGGTGCAATCGCATCTTCTATAATTTGTTGAATATGCTTTGAAATTTTATCAATCTCCTCTAAGTAATAACAAGGTAATTCTTTAATGTTGGGAATTTTATCTTCTAAAAAGTCGAAATAAACAGACTCTTTATTTAACTTAATTACAAACTGAACATCTGTTAATTGATCTAACCTTTTTAAAACAGAAGCCTCTTTTTCATTATCTAAAATCAGTACTTGTTTTGTTCCCTGATAATGATTGCCGTTAATACACAACAAATCATAGTTTGAAAACTGTATTCTAGCATTGAATTTATTCAATTCATTTTTAGAATTTACATCCAAATTCCCTGAATGATGAAATGTATATGAATCTAAAAAAGGGACCTCAATTTCCTTATTGTGACTTGCGTCTAAATAGGCTATTTTTGCTGTTTTTTGATTGTTTTTTGCAATATTTCGAACTAAATCGGTAATAATCGAGCATTTTACTCCCAAAAACGAAATTTCTAACGGAG
>JAGLDM010000429.1 GCA_023145595.1 Flavobacteriaceae bacterium
TAAAGCTTAAAATCTATTACGATAATATGTTGAAAATAGAAAAAACTTTGACTAGCGATATTGGTGGAGGTCATTTTGGATTCATTACAGAAAACACACATGCTGATTTTGGATGGGTTGGAGCCTCTAACATAAACTAGAACCTTATTAATTAAAAAGAACAATAACATGAAAAAATATATTTTAATCTTAATGCTGTTGCCAACTTTAATGTTGGCGCAGTATAATGGCGGTGCCGGCGATGGTCATATTGTAGCTGTTGCAGAAGTTCTAACTTTGAGCAATCCAGATTTTGCTATGCAAGTATCCAATATAACCGTGGCTCCTAACCCTACAATTAACATTGTAAATGTTACTTTAGACACTAATGATAATTTAGAAATAAATGCTAGGTTATATGATATTCGAGGTAGAATTATAAAAGATGAATGGTTTGATAATAATAATTTTGAGATAGATTTGTCTAGCCAAGGAACGGGCGTATATATTCTTCATATATTGAGTGAAGGGAAACTAATTGGGACTCGAAAACTAATGAAGTTATAGGTGTAATTAATGAAGAATATTAAAACAACAGCTTTGTTTGTTCTAATATTTGTTTCATCTTTAAGAACCTTTAAATATTTTTACCTTTTTTATGTTCAAAATACATATGAAGGATAATTTTACAGAAACGGTTTCTTGCAATAGGTTTACTAACTTTATATCAAATATAGTTGCAAACTTATTGCAGGTCGTTTTTTACCTAAAACCCTCCATAAAACATCAAATAGTAAAGCCTAGTCAATTGACTTTTTATTAATCAAACTCAGGTTTATAATAAAATACAAGTAGGTTATGGCAAGTTATTTTGTAAATTTGCAAACTCTTTAGTTAGAGATTCTTTGAAATTATTGGGGATGACTTGGTTTTGACTGCAAGGTCGATTAAACTGTAAGCATGTCGAGCAATGAAATAGTACTCGTAAAAATCACTTTCAACTTTTTAAACGGCGAGAATAACTACGCTTTAGCTGCATAATCCGAATTATAGTAGGATTGGCCTAGTCTCACAAGGTGAGAAAGCTTTATGTCTCTCGAAAGCCTTGGTTAACGGCGTTCGAATTTTTGACATCGTAAAAGTCAACATAGGAATAAAAAGGTCATGGTTTTATTCCGAAATTAAATGAATAAGTTTTAAGTGGGCGGTTTTTGGTCAGCTTATTATCGAAAATCAATCAAAGACTACACATGTAGAAAGCACTTTGCTCGCTTGTTTGGACGAGGGTTCGAGTCCCTCCATCTCCACAATTAGCCTTGTATTCAGTTGAATATGAGGCTTTTTTTTATTCCTTAACTCTAGCAATAGACAGCGTCGCTTTAGCTCCTGTTGCTAAATTCCATTCGTTCGCAGAAATTTCTAAGCCATTTTCGTCAAACACCATAAAAGCAGCAGTATTAGGACCTGATGAACCTTGATTTATTGCCATAAAAGAAATGACATTTTCCCCTCTTTTTAATGGCAATGAGAATTGTTGAAAAGAGGTTGATAATATTACATTTTGAACAACAGGAGAATTATTTAAATATATAGTAACGGTGTCTCCATCAGGGTATTGAAAGTCTCTACAAACTATTGTAACCGTTTTTGAAGTACTGCTAAATCCACCTAAATACTGATCAATTACGGCTAAATCTCCATTGATTTCTGCCATTTCTTTTTTAAGACGTTCTTTCTGTTGTTTTGCAGGGTCAATAATTCCTTTATTATTTAAAGCCTTTCTGTTTTCGTCATCTATGATGCTCTGTAATATATTATCAATCGGATTTTTATAGGTGTCATTCTTCGCTGTTAATCCCATCAAACTATTCTCTGGGGGAGTAGGAGTAATCAAAGGAGCAACAGCAAAATTTGAAGAATTATCTTTAGTCTCCATTTCCTGACTAAATACATCAGTACAGAATATCCCTAGAAGAAGGGTAAGAGCAAATGTTCTAAGGGAATAAGACTTCATTTAATGTTTTTAGCAAAGATAATGGTTTGAGTACAAGGTGTTGTTAATTAAATCTAAAAATCTAATTTTTCTTCCAAAAATAGGGTGTAAAAAGAATTAAAACGGTAAATAATTCCAAACGACCAATCAACATTAAGAGAGTAGAAAACCACTTAGCAGCATCAGACAAATGGTTGAAATTATTTACGGGACTCACACTTCCCAATGCAGGACCAATATTACCCAAAGATGATGCTGTTATTCCTATGGCGGAAACAAAATCTAAACCTAGAAAAGTAAAGAGAATAGCACTCAAAATAAAAATAAGCATGTATAAAACAAAGAAGGATAAAATATTATATACGATACTAGGGTGAACCGCCTTTCCACCATAACGAACAGGGATAATGGCACTTGGATGCAATAATTTTTTAAGTTCCAGAACACTACTTTTTATCATCGTAATATGTCGGACAATTTTAACACCACCACTTGTAGATCCTGCCGATCCCCCAATAAAAAACAAGGAGAAAAGCAACATGGTAGCAAGAGAATTCCACATGGTAAAATCTGCACTAACAAATCCTGTTGTGGTAACTAATGCAATTATTTGAAAAGAGGCATGTCTAAAAGCGCTTTCTATGTGACCAAAAGGTTTAGGATGAGCAATGGTTGTCTGTAAATTAGGATCCTGATAATTAACAATAATAATGGTTAATACTATAACAAGCCCTAGGACACCAAAGAAATACCATTTAAATTCTTCATTATTTAGTATGCGTTGCCACTTTCCTTTAAAAACGAAGTAGGTAATGATGAAATTTGTACCAGCAATAAACATGAAAA
>JAGLDM010000043.1 GCA_023145595.1 Flavobacteriaceae bacterium
GAAGTCTTTTTTCATGGCGGAGTAAATTTTAATCCATACCGAGAACAATACAAAAAATTAATTCCGAAAAAAGATTTCAAATACCACGAAACCTATAATGCCTCCGAAGGGTTTTTCGCCATTCAAGATCAAAATAATTCAGAAGAATTATTGTTAATGCTCGATTACGGAATTTTTTATGAATTTATTCCGATGAGCGAATATCAAGATGAAGACTCTATTGCAATTCCTCTTTCAGAGGTGAAAATAGAAATCAATTACGCCTTAGTCATTACCACAAATAGTGGCCTCTGGCGTTATTTAATTGGTGATACCATTAAATTCACATCTTTAGATCCGTACCGAATTAAAATTACTGGAAGGACAAAACATTTTATAAATGCATTTGGCGAAGAATTGATTATTGAAAATGCCGAAGAAGGGTTAAAACAAGCCTGTAACAAAACAAATTCCACCATAATCGATTATACCGTTGCTCCTATTTTTATGAAGGGCAAAGAAAGCGGTGCTCATGAATGGATGATTGAATTTAAAACCGCTCCAAAAAATATCAAATATTTTACAGAGTTATTAGACAATGCGTTGAAAGCAATCAACTCCGATTATGAAGCAAAACGCTATAACAATATGACTTTAGCTATGCCAAAAATTCATCAAGCACGAAAAGGATTGTTTTATGAATGGCTGGGCATGAAGGGTAAATTGGGTGGTCAACATAAAATACCAAGACTCTCTAACAAAAGAAAATTTATGGAAGAGTTACTACAATTGTCTATAGTGACAGTTAACTAAAACTCATTTTTACTTTAGCTTTAGTTCTACAAATATTGTAAAAAGGAAACGTTTAATATCAATGTAAATAAAAAACCACTGTTTAAGGAAGAATATGTATTGTTTCTTAAACAGTGGTTTTAAACTTCAACTTCTAGTTATGCTGAATTTCTACTTGCATTAATATTTCCAAAAAGAGAACGAGTTACAACTTTCTCATATACCGCAATCTCTTCGGCATCCGGATTTTCTTGTTTTCTCAATTCTTGAATTTTTCGAAGAGCAAATTGCTGAATCGTTAACAAAGGCAATACAATATCTTCTCTAATATCTATAGAAGCCTTTCCTACTGGATTGTTCTCCATCAACTGGGTATACCCAGCAATTTTTAAAATCATTTTTTTCGTTAATTCATACTCTTTATAAATTAACTTCCAAAATTCTCCAAACTCAGGATCTTCTGCCATATATGCTGTCAAATCAAAAAATGATTTAGATAATGACATCATACTGTTTTCAAGCAACGTTTTGAAAAAATCGGAGGAATTGTATAATTCCTTAATTTTATCTATCTCACCCGCATCATCATATTTCTTAATGGCCGTTCCAACCCCAAAAAACCCTGGTACATTTTGTTTTAACTGACTCCAAGAACCAACAAAAGGAATGGCTCTTAAGTCACCAAAATTTAATTTATTAGAAGATGATCGTTTTGATGGCCGACTCCCAATATTTGTTTTTGCGTAATATTTAAGCGTACTCATCTCTTCTAAATAAGGCAAGAATTTTGGGTGATTTTTAAAGTCAGCATACGCGTCATAACTCATCTTCGCCATTTCACCCAACAATACTTTATGGTCTGCAGAAATTAAATTCTTGTCACCACTAAATAATTCATTTGAAACACCCGCACTTAACAACTGTTCTAAATTGTACCGAGAAGAATCTTTTGTTCCAAAATTTGAACTTATAGTTTGTCCCTGTACTGTTAATTGAATTTCTTGATTCTCAATATTCGGTCCCAAAGAAGCATAAAATTGATGCGTTTTTCCACCTCCACGTGCAGGTGGGCCACCACGACCATCAAAGAAAACAACTTTAACACCATATTTACGCGACATTGCTGTTAAGCTTTCCTTAGCCTTGTAAATACCCCAATTCGCCATTAAATAACCCCCATCTTTAGTTCCATCAGAGAAACCAAGCATAATCGTTTGTTTGAATTTTCTATTTTTTAGATGCTTGCTATATGCTTTATTTTGATATAATTTTTCCATTACGGTATGCGCAACTTCCAAATCTTCAATAGTTTCAAATAATGGAATAACATCAACCGGTAATTTACTTCCAAATCCACATAAGTTCAGCATTGCAAACGTTTCCATTACATTAAGAGCTGTCTGATTATTACTTATTATATATCGGTTACAACCCAATTCACCATTTTTCTTCTGAATGGTTTTTATTGCATACATAGAGCCAATTGTTTTCTCAGTAATTTCACTTTTGTATCCTTCTGGTTTTATTTTTCCTTTTACAGTCGATAAAAACTCAACTTGCTCATCTTCAGAATACGTATTAAAATCACTTGGAAAAGTAGTATCCCCTTCAGCCTGTAATTCTGACACCAAATCGGTAAATGCAGTATGGTGCACTCTACTATCTTGTCTTATATCTAAGGTTGCAAAATGGAATCCAAACAATTTAATTTTATTAATTAAATCATCCAATTCCTCTAAAAACAACGACTTATGTTTTTCTATAACAATAACTCTTACCCTTAACAACTCATCTAATAAATCACTTATTTTAAAATTTTTCTTTTGTGATTTCGGATAAGTGACTTCTTTGAATACTCTTTGTTCAAGGGAAGTAATTGAATCTTTCACCAAATCAAAAGTAAGTCTTCGTTTTAACCTTCTTAAATCTCTATAATAATTTATTAAAATCGTATGACGCAATCTTTTTGCTACGGACAAGGTAATTTCCGTCGTAACAAATGGGTTCCCATCACGATCCCCTCCTGGCCAAAAGCCTATATTCATTAATTCATTACTTTGAATACTTTCTGCACCAATATTATTGCGTATGAAATTACTTATACTTGAAAATGATTGATAGAAAACATTTTCTAAATACCAAATTAAATTTACTGCTTCATCAAATGGTGTTGGCTTAATTTTCGTAAAAAATTGTGTTTTCCCCAACTGCTCTAATAATTTCTTAATCATTAACAGATCTCCATCTTCAATACATCTTGTAAGGTCTGTAATAATTCCTAAAACAGTTCCTGGGTAAAATTGTGTTGGGTGTGCTGTTAAAACAATTCGAACTTTAAAATCATTCAAATACTTAAGCAATGCTTCCTGTTTATTCTCAGATTTTGTAATTTCTTTTATATTTCTAAGAGTCCCCAATCCATTCATATTATTAACTATTGGGAAAGCCGCATCTTCAATTGCATCAAACAATACAACTTGACGCTCTATATATTGAATAAATTTAAAAAGCATATTAACCTGCTCTTTATCAGTAGGGTTGTCTTGATATTTTTTAAAAAAATATTCTATAATTTCAGTTGGGTTCTTCTTGCTTTCGAAACCTTTTTTACATGTTTCATGAAATAACGGGAGTAATACTCCTGTATTCCCAACATCATCAAAAGGAAGGGAAGAAAATATACTATTGTAGATGTTGAATTTATCTAAAACATTATCATTAAATCTTTTTAGTTTCGTTTTTGTCTCCATCGTAAGTGTTTAATTTTTTAGCGAAAATACACAAACCTCACGACATTAAAACGTTATGCTTTGTTAATTTTATCAAAAAGTAATATAAACTTGTCTAAATGAACAATAAACTTTACTTTTGATGATGTAATTGAAGTTTACAAATCATTATTATGAAAAACAATTTAAGAGTAGAGCGCGCCATTAAAAACATGACTCAGGCAAAATTAGCAGAAATTATTGGAGTTAGCAGACAAACTATTAATGCTATGGAATTAAATAAATATGCTCCGTCAACAGTCTTATCTTTAAAAATATCGAACCTATTTGAAAAAAATGTAAATGATATTTTTTATTTGGATGATGACGATTGAGAAACCTGTCATTACCTAGCGCCCTTCTTAATTTGTAATGATTATGACGTTGTCGAAGTATTATAAGTCATCTTAATTACTTCCTTAGAAGACGCGGTAATTCGAAATCGATTATCCAATCTTTTCCCAACCACCCAAATAATTTCATTATCACCATTACAAAGCAACCAAACTCGCTCCTTATCCAATAACGACATTTTTTCATCTTTAAAGAAATCGCTTAGTTTCTTTTTACCCTTCATTCCTGCTGGATAAAAAGAATCTCCTTGCTTCCACTTTCGAAGTTTTAATGGGTAATTTAATTTAGCGAAATCCACAAAAACAACAGCATTCGTATTGTTTTCTAATTCACAGTTTTTATTAAAATTTAACTGAACACCTTCAATTTGCACACTGTTTTGAGATTTATT
>JAGLDM010000430.1 GCA_023145595.1 Flavobacteriaceae bacterium
CCAAAAGTTTGGGTGTGCATCGCGGTGTTGTAAATAATATTACAAAGACTATAAATTCTATAAAGGAAGCGGTTGGGGAAGCCGAATCAATTTCAGAAGAAAAAATAAAGGATGTTGTTGTGGGAGTTGCGGGTCAGCATATTAGAAGTGTACAGCACAGCGATAATATTACGAGAAACAATCCAAAACAGGTTATAGATGAAGTAGATTTAGAACGATTAGAAAGACAAGTTCATAAATTGGTGATGTTGCCAGGAGAAGAAATTATACATGTTTTACCGCAAGAATTTAAGGTTGATGGGCAAGCAGAAATAAAAGAGCCAATCGGGATGTATGGTGGAAGGCTAGAAGCAAACTTTCATTTGGTTGTAGGGCAAGTTACTTCTATTAGAAATATAGGAAGGTGTGTAAGAAGTGCAGGTTTAGACCTTTCTGGAATTACCCTAGAGCCTTTAGCTTCTGCTGATGCTGTTTTAAGTGATGAAGAAAAAGAAGCGGGAGTAGCATTAATAGATATTGGCGGTGGAACAACTGATTTAGCCATTTTTAAAGATGGAATTATTCGGCATACAGCTGTAATTCCGTTTGGAGGAAATGTGATTACCGAAGATATTAAAGAAGGTTGTTCAATTATTGAAAAGCAAGCGGAATTATTAAAAGTCAAATTTGGCTCGGCTTGGCCCGGTGAAAATAAGGATAATGAAATTGTTTCGATTCCGGGTTTAAGAGGAAGAGAACCGAAAGAAATTACGCTTAAGAATTTATCAAGAATAATTCATGCACGTGTTCAAGAGATTATAGAGCAAACTTTTGTTGAGATACAAAATTATGGACACGAAGAGGTTAGGAAACAACTGATTGCTGGAATAGTTTTAACCGGTGGGGGTGCCGAATTGAAACATATTAAACAATTGGTAGAATACATTACAGGGATGGATACAAGAATTGGATATCCTAATGAGCATCTTGCAGGGGGTGCTGATGAAAACATATCGAGCCCAATATACGCCACAGCTGTTGGTTTGCTGATGAAAGGAATTCAAGAAAATGATAAAAAACGAATTTTGCAAGATCTAAAAGAAGAGGTTCCTACTCCGAAAGAGAGGGCTAAAGTTGAAGTTGAAGTTGATGACAAAGTGAAGGCACCAATAGCTACTAGGAAATCATTTTTTGATCGTTGGTCAGACAAGTTTAAAGATTTTTTAGATAATGCAGAATAAATTAATAGAAAAAGAAATAATAACGAATAATCGTACTAAAATTATGGACGAAGCAGGAAATTTAAATTTTGACATGCCAATAAATCAATCTAGTGTAATTAAGGTGATTGGTGTTGGTGGAGGCGGGAGCAACGCTGTAAATTACATGTTCACTAAGGGAATTGAAGGTGTAGATTTTGTGGTGTGTAATACAGATGCACAAGCGCTTAAAAACAGTGGGATACCCTCAAAAATTCAATTGGGATTATCGCTTACCGAAGGGTTGGGCGCAGGTGCGAACCCAGAAGTAGGGAAGCAGGCAGCTTTAGATAGTGAGGGTGAGTTGAAAGAGATGTTAAGTGGTAAAACCAAAATGGTATTTATAAATGCAGGAATGGGTGGCGGTACCGGTACAGGGGCAGCACCAGTGATTGCAAAGTTTGCCAGAGAGCTAGATTTGTTAACCATCGGAGTGGTTACAGTTCCATTTGAATTTGAAGGAAGTACTAGGATACAACAAGCAAAAAAAGGAATTGAAGAATTGCGAAAGCATGTAGATTCTTTGGTGGTAATTAATAATAATAAATTAAGAGAGGTTTATGGTAATTTAGGCTTTAAAGCGGGTTTCTCTAAAGCGGATGAAGTGTTGGCTACAGCATCTAGAGGTATTGCGGAAGTGATTACGCATCATTACACTCAAAATATTGATTTGAAAGATGCTAAAACGGTGTTAGAAAACAGCGGTAGAGCTATTATGGGATCTTCTAAAGCAGCTGGGAAAAATAGAGCGCAAGAAGCAATTATTAAGGCGTTAGATTCGCCCTTACTGGATGACAATAAAATAGAAGGAGCTAAAAACGTGTTATTGCTCATTGTTTCGGGAGTTGGTGAGGATGAAATTACAATTGATGAAATAGGAGTAATTAATGATCATATCCAATCAGAAGCCAAAGCCAATGTAAATATTATTATGGGGATTGGTGACGATGAATCTCTTGGCGATTCAATTGCGGTTACTGTTGTTGCAACAGGATTTCATAAAGATCAACAAAAAGAAATATCCAATTCAGAAGAAGGGAAAATAACTCACACTTTAGAAGAAGAACAAGAGGTAACCTATGATTTTCCTAATGAAGAAAATAATAATGTTGCGCTTATAGATCCAATGAGTCCTATAAGAACAGTGGTTCCTAAGAAAACTGGTCATGTTCGAGAAAGTGTTGAAAAAGAAATTGAATTAATTTCAACAACCGAATTGATTAAAAACACAGAGGTTGTGTATGATAAAATCTCATATGATGATACCGAAGATTTTATAATCACACCAGTTATTAAAGATGTGGATGTAATTTGTGACGAAGTAGGTTTAGAAGAGAATCAATTCGAGTTTACTTTTGATTCAGCTTCGGGTAATTCAAAATCAGAAGTTACCAATATTAACGATATTGAAGTTGCAAATCACGAGGAGATAAAACCTGTTTATTACAATTTAGAAGCGTATGATAAGTTAGAGTCTGAATTACATAATGCTAAAAAACCAGGAGAAGTAAAGGAGCCAGTAGAGGAGGAATTACAAATAAACATTCGTTCAAAAGTTGTTGAGAAAACTGTTGAGAAAGTTATTGATAAAACGATAGAGGAGTCGGTAGAAATATCACCAATGTTCTCTACAATTGCAGAGTTGACTAAGACTTCTAAAAAAAGAAAAACGACTTTAAAAAAATTCAATCATACGTTTGCTAAAAGTATTGAGCAAAATATAGGTAAGATTGAAAGTGAGCCAGCGTATAAGAGAAATGGAGTGACGTTTGTAGACGCATCACCTTCTTCAGAAAAAACAGGATCAAAAACAACCTTAAGTGTAGATGATAATGATGATTTAAAATTTAGATCAAATAATTCATATCTGCACAACAATGTAGATTAATAGGATTCTTAGATTGATACTAATTTTTAAGTCTAATAAAACTCGAATTCATTCATTTATTTGAATGTTTATTCGAGTTTTTTTTATCTTCGCATTCTAATACAATTAAAATGAGTTTACAAGAAAAAATAATGGAACAATTAAAAGCGGCAATGAGGTCTAAAGACACGGTTGCTTTACAATCATTACGCGCTGTTAAATCCGAAATATTATTGGCTCAAACCAAAGGAGGAACTGCCAGTTTTACTGAAGAAGATGAAATAAAATTATTGCAAAAGTTAGTAAAACAGCGTAAAGATAGTGCTGCTTTATATATTGAACAGTCAAGACAAGATTTGGCAGATCCAGAACTGGCAGAAGCGGCAATTATTGCACATTTCTTACCGACTCAAATGAGTTTAGAGGAATTAAAATCTTTTATTGGTGAGTTGATTGTAAAAGTTGGAGCAACAGGAATGAAGGATATGGGTAAGGTGATGGGAATGGCTTCTAAAGAATTGGCAGGTAAGGCAGATGGAAAAGCGATTTCAACAATTGTAAAAGAGTTGTTAGTATCCTAATAGTTTAGGTAGAGATCCTTATGGATGAGTTGTTTTTTGGAAATCAACTTAATCGCATGTTTTTTGAATATTTATTTGTTCGAAAAAGAATTAAAATCTGAAATTACTTGGTATTTTTATAAAAAACTATACTACATTCGCAAAATAATTGGCCACGTAGCTCAGCTGAATAGAGCACTGGATTTCGGCTCCAGCGGTCGGGGGTTTGAATCCCTTCGTGGTCACTATAATTTAAACGCATTACTTGTTTTTCAGGTGGATGCGTTTTTTTGTTTTTTTTCTTTAATTTTTTTGTTAGTGACAACTTGGCATAATAATTTTGTTGGCATAAAGCTTGACTTGTATAAAACAATTATAAAAATTAAGAATAAAAATTAAAAATAAATATTATGAGTAAAATAATTGGAATCGATTTAGG
>JAGLDM010000431.1 GCA_023145595.1 Flavobacteriaceae bacterium
TATTTTACTTGTTTGTTTTCACCGCTCATCACATTTTTGATAGTTACACGGTCATTACGTCCAATTTTGCGATCTGTACGAACAAATGTTTCCACAGGTTTGCGCTCTTGCGTCTGATTGGTATTTGTTTGAGAATCGCTTCCGTATTCTGCTTTAGAAAGTTGTACATTCTCTCTTTTTTGTTCTCTTGCTTGTGATACTTGATTTGCATTACGTGCAGGTAAATCGCCTTTAAAAAGAAAAGAAAGCACTTCCTTATTTACTTTGTTTAGCATATTTGTAAACAATTCAAAAGACTCAAACTTGTAAATCAACAGCGGGTCTTTTTGCTCATATTGTGCATTTCTAACCGATTGTTTTAATTCATCCATTTGACGTAAATGGTCTTTCCAAGTATCATCAATAATTGCTAAAGACACATTTTTTTCAAAATCTTGAACCAATACTTTTCCTTTTGATTCATAGGCGTCTTTAAGATTAGTTACAACCTGAATCGTTTTTGTCCCATCTGTAAAAGGAACAACAATTCGTTCGTATTGTTCGCCTTGTTTTTCGTACACATCTTTAATTACAGGGAAGGTTACTTCTGCATTTCGTTCAATTTTAGCCTGATAATGTTTGTAAACAATTGAAAATAATTCATCGGTTAATTCCTCAGCAGCTTTACTTTTAAATTCTTCGACACTAAAAGGAGAGGACATTGATGAGAATCGAATCAATTCAAACTCAAAGTTATTGAAGTCTTCATTGGGTTTGTTCTCAGCAATTAAATTGGCACAGGTATCAAAAACCATATTTACAATATCAACCTGTAAACGTTCTCCGTATAATGCATGACGACGACGTTTATATACAACCTCACGTTGTGAGTTCATAACATCATCATATTCTAATAAGTTTTTACGAACACCAAAATTATTTTCTTCAACTTTCTTTTGGGCTCTTTCAATAGATTTAGAAATCATAGAATGCTGAATAACTTCGCCTTCTCCTAACCCCATTCTATCCATCATTTTAGCAACTTTTTCACTGTTGAATAAACGCATTAAGTTGTCTTCTAGTGAAACATAGAACTGTGAAGAACCTACATCTCCTTGACGTCCTGCACGACCACGTAATTGTCTGTCAACTCTACGAGAATCATGACGCTCAGTACCAATAATAGCCAAACCACCTGCGGCAAGAACTTCAGCGCTCAGTTTAATGTCGGTTCCACGACCCGCCATATTTGTAGCAATGGTTACCACTCCAGGATTTCCTGCTTCTTCAACAATATCTGCTTCTTTTTTATGAAGTTTTGCATTCAATACGTTGTGTTTTATTTTACGCATAGAAAGCATTCTTCCTAATAATTCAGAAATTTCTACAGAAGTAGTACCAACTAAAACCGGTCTTCCTTGTCCTACTAAAATAGTGATTTCTTCAATGGCTGCATTGTATTTTTCACGAGCAGTTTTATAAACTTTATCTTCTCTGTCATCTCTAACTAACGGTCTGTTTGGAGGGATCTCAATTACATCTAGTTTGTAAATTTCCCAAAACTCACCAGCCTCTGTAACGGCTGTACCGGTCATACCAGATAACTTGCGATACATTCTAAAGTAATTTTGAAGTGTTACGGTTGCAAAGGTTTGTGTGGCTGCTTCAATTTTTACATTTTCTTTTGCTTCTAATGCTTGATGTAATCCGTCAGAATAACGACGGCCGTCCATAATACGCCCCGTTTGTTCATCAACAATCATAATTTTATCATTCATTACCACATATTCAACATCTTTTTCGAATAAGGTATAGGCCTTTAGCAATTGATTCATGGTATGAATACGCTCACTCTTAACTCCAAAATCCTGATAAAGAACTTCTTTCCTTTTGGTTAATTCTTCGGGGGAAAGATTTTCGTTATCTAATCTTCCAATTTCCATCCCAATATCTGGCATTACAAAGAAATCATTATCGCCATGATCTTCAGATAAGTGAGCAATTCCTTTGTCTGTTAATTCGATGGAATTATTTTTTTCATCAATCGTAAAGTATAAAGTTTCATCAACTTTAGGCATTTCACGATTATTATCTGCCATATAAGTGTTCTCTGTTTTTTGAAGAATTTGTTTTATTCCTTCCTGACTTAAGAACTTAATAAGGGCTTTGTTTTTTGGTAAACCTCTATAGACTCTTAATAATTGAAAGCCGCCTTCTTTGGTGTCACCATCGGCTAAAGATTTTTTTGCTTCTGATAGAACTCCTAATAAATATTTACGTTGAAGTTCTACTATTTTATCAACACTTGGCTTTAATTCATTAAATTCATGATGCTCACCCTGTGGTGTAGCGCCAGAAATAATTAAAGGGGTACGCGCATCATCAATCAAAACAGAATCGACTTCATCTACAATGGCATAATTATGTGGGCGTTGCACCAAATCTGTTGGAGAATGCGCCATATTATCACGTAAATAATCGAATCCAAATTCGTTATTTGTGCCGTAAGTAATATCTGCGTTGTATGCTTTTCTTCGAGCGTCAGAATTTGGTTGGTGATAATCTACACAATCAATGGTTAAACCGTGGAATTCGAAAATTGGAGCCATCCAAGCAGCATCACGTTTTGCTAGATAGTCATTTACAGTAACAACATGTACTCCGTTTCCGGTCAAGGCATTTAGATAGATTGGAAGTGTAGCAACTAATGTTTTACCTTCACCAGTCATCATCTCGGCTATTTTACCTTGGTGTAAAACAGAACCACCAATTAATTGAACATCATAGTGAATCATGTCCCAAGTAACTTGCTTTCCGGTAGCGTCCCATGTGTTGTGATAAATCGCTTTATTTTCATCTAACTCAACATTGTCTTTTAGTGCAGATAACTCACGGTCATAAGGAGTGGCACTTACAGAAATGGTTTTGTTTTCTGCAAACCTTCTAGCGGTTTCTTTTACAAGAGCAAAGGCCTCTGGCATTATTTCTTGGAGCGTGTTTTCAGATGCTTCATAAGCCTGATCTTTTAAAGTGTCAATTTCTGTATAAATTTCTTCTTTTCGATCAATATTAGCTTCGTTTGTTTCTTCGGTTAAAGCATCAATTTTATCGGTAAAAGATTTTGTTGAATTTTTAATTTGTGCCTTAAAATCTAATGTTTTTTGGCGTAATTCATCATGAGAGAGAGATTTCATAGCACTATCAAATGCCGTTACTTTACCAATGACAGGGGTTAATTCTTTAAGATCTTTCTTGCTTTTATCTCCAACAAAAATCTTTAAAACAGAATTTAATATATCCATAATTTGTGATGTGTTTTATGTGTTCAAAATTAAACAAAAAAAAAGCCTCAAAAGAGACTTTTTAAATGTTATTTAATATTTTAATATTCTTCTTCGTTCCAAAGATAATCATCTTCAGTGGGATAATCTGGCCATATTTCTATAATAGAATCATAAGACTCGCCTTCGTCTTCAAGGTCTTGTAGGTTTTCTGCAACTTCAAGAGGTGCTCCTGCTCTAATAGCGTAATCTATTAATTCATCTTTGGTTGCTGGCCACGGTGCATCTGCTAAATAAGACGCTAATTCTAAAGTCCAATACATAATTTAGAAGTGTTTATTTATTTTTTTGCAAAAATAAAATTATTACTTAATAAGTCAAATTTTTTAGTGCTTTTTTTAGTAAAACAATGAACTTAATTATTTTTAGAAGGTATCCATTGGATTTCTTCTGCTTTTAGAGCATAAGTCAACTTCCGTGCCAGCACAAATAGATAGTCAGATAGTCTGTTTAAGTACATTAATATGTTTGGGTTAATAGTACTCTCCTGACTTAGCCGTACACATAACCGCTCTGCTCTTCTACAAACACATCTGGCAATGTGACAATATGACACAGTTGTATGTCCACCAGGCAAAACAAAATGTGTCATTGGGGGTAGATCTACACCCATACTGTCTATCGTTTTTTCTAAAAAAACGATGCTGTTTTTATCAATTTTAGGAATCTTCAATCTTTCCTTACCACTTTTTAATGTTTCTTTTTCTTGTGGAGTGGCTAGCATTGCTCCAAGGGTAAATAATTCATTTTGAATTTTTGCTAAATCATTTTTGAAATCTGTATTAATTTCTTGGTCTCTAATTAACCCGACATAGGAGTTTAACTCGTCGGTAGTTCCGTATGCTTCAATACGTAAATCAAATTTTTGCACACGAGTGCCGCCGTAGAGCCCGGTTGAACCATCATCTCCTGTTTTTGTGTATATTTTCATAGTATAAAATTATAAATTAGTT
>JAGLDM010000432.1 GCA_023145595.1 Flavobacteriaceae bacterium
CAATTATTCCGAGCAAGCGTTTTCATTATACATTCCCCTAGCAGTCCAATATAGTGCTTAATACTAAAAGTTTTTAAGCGTAAATTTAGAGAACAACCCTAACTTTACTTTTCAAAAAAGGCTTAAACCTGTAAAAGTAGATGCTTTTTTTTATTAATTTACACATTAAATTTAGTCTCTAAGTATTTAATTTTACACGCATCCGTTTATAAAGGTTTCTCAATCGAGTAGCCTTTTTAGCTCTATCCTCCTAATGACGCTTCTAACTTCATTCGTATACAGCCACCAGATAAATACTAAACAGTAGCCCTTTAGATTAAACATATACTTTTTATATACAAAAGATATATTTATTGTATTATAACAATATATTATTTGTTTACTATAAGGAAACTAATATGATTTTTGCAATTGCCCATAATAAAGGAGGGGTTGGTAAAACTTCTATTGCTTTAAATTTAATTCCTTTGCTTAATCCTGACGTGATCATAGATCAAGATACACATGAGTGCTTGATGATGCTTAATCGTTATAGAGAGGAAGATAAACAATTTAAGATTATTTCATGTAATACAAAAAAAGAGTTAATTAATATTTTCAAAAAAAGTACTCCTCACAATAATATATTAATTGATTGTGGAGGTTTTGATTCTGATTTAACTCGTATTGTTATTGCCGCAGCGGATCTTATTATAGTACCTGCAAATTCTGATCCAACCGAGAACGTAGGTTTATTTCACTTTGAAAAAGTACTTCGTGAACTTAGTTTAAAAATGAATAAGCACATAACCGCTCACGTCCTGATTAATCGTACTCACCCAAATCGCAAAAATTTTAATAAAATAGATTTATTTTTAAACGGTGCAAAACATTTAGTTAGGTTGGATTCTGTTATCCCTTTTAGAAAGCAGATCCCTACAGCAATGGAGTATGGGCTATCTGTTGTTGAGTATAGCAAAACAAAACATAGTGATGCTGCTAGAGAGATTAAAATGTTAGCAAAGGAATTACTGAAAATAGTTAAGAAAACCAACTAGTATATTTTTTAGATATAAATAATATATACTATAAATATTAAAATTATATCCTAATGATATAATTAATAAAAAGGTACTGCTATGAATATGGACGATTTAGACCTGTTAGAATCTATTGGTGAGAATTCAAAACTTAAAGAAACAAAACAGAATCAACATGAAACAAAAGCTAAATATTTTAAAAATATGCCTTTATCTTATGAATTAAGATTTAAAGAACTAAAAGAGAAAGGTGCTATAAATGGAAGTTTTACAGCCTATTGTTTAAATGCGATAGCAAGCTCATTAACGATAGATGGAGTGTGAGTCAAACGTTAATTTAAATTGTTAAGGTTTAATATGAAAGATTTAACACCAGAATTAATGCTGGGAAATACAACAAAAAACACTAAAATATTTAACCCTGAAAATAATTCTTTAATATTTGGAAGAGTTCCAAATAATCCCAAAGGGATCCCTGAAGGTCTTATTTATTTAAGGTTGGGTTTTTCTGGGGTAGGGGCAAATAAAAAAGGGGCGTTCGGTGCTCGGCATATATGGGATAAACATAAAAAAGATTTATCTATCAACTCGCCCAAAGATTTACCACTAATTCTGTCAAAAATTCTTATTGTTGGGTCAGATATTTTATATGAAAATGAAAAGAAACCTGTTGTTTTAAATACAAATAAAGGGCTTGTCTCATTACAATTAAAAAAGGATTCTTTAGGAAATGTAGAATATTCAATTATTTCAGCGTACTCAAGAAAAAATTCTAGAGGTGTTGTATTTGCAAAACTTGAAGGATGTTAAGGTATAGTTCGTAGCATCTCTTTAGCACTAGGGTTCAGAGATCATTCAATAATGAATGTAACTATTTTCAAACTTTCTTAGCAAAGTTTGTGGCTATAATTTGGAGGGCACAAGCTAAGCAACCCGACCAAAACGCTCTTCCAACATCATTATAGTATATGTAGAAATATTTTCCTACTATTAAAACGTTAGTTAATTAACCTTACAATTTTATTAGTATGATGATACTAAAAATAAAATCTTCTATACACACATAACACTGTTATTTACTTTGCCTCTTTACTAATTCTTTAATAGCTATTTCATGTGTTTTAATACCAAACAATCGGCTGTATTCAATTAACTTTTTAAGATCGGGTATCGTTAATCTTGCAGAACTATCCCATGCTTTTAATTGATCCTGATATAATGAAAGTTTACCAAAGTTTGCTTTTTGCCAAACACCTTCCTCATGCGAACCTTTTTTTACTTTTGGACGGCGTAGCAGTCTTGGCCTTATCGGTTTTTTTTCTGAAAAAGAGAAAATTTCACCATTAATCTCCGCTGAAATAGCCTTTTCCATTTCATCTATGTAGGTAAAAGTAAGCGCGTGAATCTTATTACCTTTTTTAATTACAGTG
>JAGLDM010000433.1 GCA_023145595.1 Flavobacteriaceae bacterium
TTTTTTATTAATAGGGTAGTGTAAGGGACAAAAAAAGCCTGCTATTTAGCAGGCTTTTTTTTAAAAAATTAAGTTTGTTATTTTATTTTTAATTCAAACATACTTTCTTCCCAAGCAAAGAAAATCCCGTGATCACTTATTGTGAAGCCCATATTTTCTATTATTGAGCCTGTTTCTAGTGTTTTTACCTTAACTCGCAAAGCATCCTCATCTTCATTATAAGAAGAAGATCCCACAGCATCATTTTTATTGCTAAAAATACAAATCCATTTGTTTTTTTCTCTAGGGATAATAAAGAATCCGTACTTCCCTTTTTTTAATTTTTTCCCATTAACTTTAACATCTCTGTCAAATTCAATAGTTGTGTTCTCATTAGCACCTGCACGCCAAACTTTGTCATAAGGAACTAAACTCCCAAAAATAACACGTTCATTTACTCTAGGAGAACTGTATTCAATATTTACTTTTACTTCATTTACATGTCCTTGTAATGAGTTCGCTGGGCTTTTTTGACCAAACATTAATGTGCTTACAAACAATGTTAAGGCTATAATAATTTTGCTTTTCATAATTTTTTTTTTAGAGATTATTGTTATTAATGATTCAATTTAAAAAGTAGATTTTAATTGTAACAAATATAACAATATTAATACTTAAATAAAGAGTTCTTATTATTTTAACAAAACATTAATTTTTGTTATTGGTATTTTCTTCGTCTTACAAGATTAAATATGATACCAAAAAGGGCTAATAATAAAAGAGGTAGCGCTGTATTTAATAGTTGGTAAAACGCTCTGTTCTTAAAGGATTTTTCTCTGTCTAGCATTCTTGTTTTTGTTGTTTTCGATCTTATTTGTATCAAACCAGAATCATCTAATAAGTAATTTACACAATTCAGTAAAAACTCTTTATTGCCATAAAACTGTCCGGTATATTTATCGACCCCAAGATTTGTAGGAATTCCTTTTGAAATTTGATTTGCGATTAAATCACCGTCAGCGATAATAATCATTTTATTATTTGCTGATTTATTTTGTGCAGATTTTAAATTAAAAGGTTTTATCCTGTCTGAATAAGCCGATTTAAATTCACCTTCTAATAAAACGGCCAACGGTTGGTTTCCGTTCTTGAAATCATTTGGGTTGCGCTCTTGTGCAATACTTTTTAGATCTATAATATTTGGAGTTCCAATTGTTTTTGATAATGTTGAACTTTGGAGTAACACCGTTTTTATTATATCATTTTTTAATAAATCAATACTGTTGGCAAACCTAAAAAATACAGGTTCTATATGTTTGTTTATAACGTGGTTATTGTTAGACTGAACTACAGGGTAAAAACTCCATAAAAACTGATTGAACTGGGTTTTATTACCAATATTACCAGTGGCAATCGGAATGGTGGCACTATACAAGTCTTTAACTAAAACCGGGTTTATTCGGACTCCATAATTGAAAAGTAAATCGGTTAAATTCAAGTCTCTAGGATAAGCCAAACTTTTACCGGTAGCCATCAAACTGTCTATTTCAGCATGAACTTCATCTAAAAGCCAAATGGATTTACCACCTTTCATGGTAAATTGATCTAAGGTGTATTTTTCTTTTTCTGTAAATCGTTCCGAGGGTTTTGCAATAATTACCAAATCAAAATTTGCTAATTGCTCCGTAGTTTTTTGTGGATTTCTCTGAACAGAATCTAGAGTAAAAGGAGCAATATGATAGTACTCACCTAATTTTCTTAGAAAATCAACTAAATAAATATCATCAAGCATGCCATTACCTTTAAGGATCGCAATCTTTTTTTTCTTTTGAGAACTTACTTTATGAATAGCATCTGCAAAAGCATATTCCAAGTTTTGAATGGCGTTTTGTAGTTGTTCTTCTTGAGTCTGGGCATTGCTATCCTTTAAAAGAGAAACCGTCTCTATTCGCTCCCCATTTTGAACAACTGCCCAAGGAAAAATTACAATTTCAGAGATACGTCCGTTTTGTTGCGTAGAAAGTTGGCTAGGTTGTAATCCTAGTTTTATAAGTGATTCAGGGTCGTTATCTAATGGGTCTAAAAACTTAAACCGAATTTTAGAATTTTCTGCTTTAAACTCCTCTAACAGTTGCTTTGTTTCTGATTGTAATCGTTTAAAATCAGAAGGAAAGTCCCCTTTTAAATATATTTTTATAGTGATTTTCTCTTCAATGTCATCGAGAATTTTCAGAGTAGGGGCTGTTAGCGTAAATCGATGGTCTTCGGTTAAATCAAACCGCTTATAAATGGTGTTTGATAAAAGGTTAAGTCCGAATAGCATCAAAAACAAGAACCCAATTTGTGATATGTTTGATAATTTATTCACGATTCAGTCTGATTTTTGTTAATCCTAAAAAAAACAAGGTTAAACTCAAAAAATAAATTAAATCACGTGTGTCTAGTACACCACGAGCCATGCTAGAGTAATGATTCTTCATTCCCAATTTTTGTATTTCGTAAGCTAAATTTCCAAACAAAGAATCTGCAGTTTCCAAACCAACATACAAAAATAAAGACAGGCAGACTGCAATGATAAAAGCAACAATTTGATTGTTTGAAAAAGTAGAGGAGAATAAGCCAATAGCAGTATAGGTACTGGCAAGAAACAACAAACCGATATAGGAACCTATTAAACCTCCCGTATCAAGATTAAAAGGAGTTCTTCCGAGTGTTCCTATTGTATAAACGTATATAAAAGTTGGGATAATTGCAGCAACGACCAAGATTAAAGATGCGAAAAATTTAGCCCAAATAATAGATTGAATGGTTAGGGGTTTTGTTTTTAAAATCTCTATGGTTCCTGTATTGAATTCGTCAGAAAACATACGCATAGTAATTGCAGGAATTAAGAAAATAAAGATCCAAGGAGCGAGTGTAAAAAAACCATTGATATCTGCAAACCCAGTATTTAAAACATTGTGTTCACCATCAAATATCCATAGAAATAATCCGTTGAAAATTAAAAACACAGCAATCACCAAATAGCCAATTGGTGTTGAAAAAAAGGAATTAAGTTCTTTTATTAAAATGGATTTCATTAATGTAATTGTTCTAATTTATCTACACTCCATGCTTCTGGTTTTTCATTAAAAAGCACTTTGGTTTGTGACCAAACTTCTTTAAAGAAAGGAGAGTTTCTATAATTGTTTAAATCGGCTTCGGTATCCCAAAGACTATATGTAAAAAACACATTATTATTCGTTTTATCTCTGTATAACTCTAATAAACGACAGCCTTCTGATTTTCGTATTTCTAACTTAGAGTTTTCGAAGATCTTTAAGAAGTCAGGAATATGCTTGGTCTTAAAGTTGAGTTTAACAATTCTAACCATATTATTTAAAACTAATAGTTAGTTGATCTCTATATTGCAATCCAAGTAAATTAGCGGCGCCTCCGACCGTTTTCATATTACTTCTGTAAATTGCGATTTCTATAAACCCTGCAGAATTGAATATCGCTAATTTCTTTCCGTCTTGATAGCGTTGATTTGGAGGTAGTGAAAAGTTAACAACATCACTGTACTTATCATAGATTTCGGTCA
>JAGLDM010000434.1 GCA_023145595.1 Flavobacteriaceae bacterium
CCTTTCATCCTTCTTCTACGGAGGAATTGGAAACGTATTCACTTTCTTTTTACAGGTTATTAACTTAAATTTGGACTTATTCAATATAAAAAATTCGATATATGAATGTAGCTAAATACGTGGCAAACCCGAACCGTTATGATACAATGAAATATAAGCGCTGTGGGAAAAGCGGAATTCTACTTCCTCTTTTGTCACTAGGACTATGGCATAACTTTGGTCGAACTGATGATTTTAACGTGGCAACCGATATTGTACGAACGGCATTCGATAATGGAATTACACATTTTGATTTAGCCAATAACTATGGCCCTCCTTATGGGGGTGCCGAAGAAACTTTTGGGCGTATTTTAAAAAATGATTTCAAGACTTATAGAGATGAATTGATTATTTCGTCAAAAGCAGGTTGGGATATGTGGGACGGGCCTTATGGTAATTTTGGCTCTCGTAAATATTTGATTTCCAGCTGTGATCAAAGTTTAAAGCGAATGGGGTTAGATTATGTAGATATATTTTACCATCATAGACCAGACCCGGACACTCCGTTAGAGGAAACGATGGGCGCTTTAGATCAATTGGTGCGACAAGGAAAAGCGTTATATGTTGGAATCTCTCAATACAATGCAGCAGATACGCTAAAAGCTTCTAAAATATTGAAAGAATTGGGAACTCCTTGTTTGATACATCAGCCAAGGTATAATATGTTAGACCGTTGGGTAGAAGATGGTTTGCTAAATGTTTTAGGAGATGAGGGTATTGGTTCTATTGTTTTTTCTCCGCTAAAACAAGGAATCCTTACGGACAAATATCTGAACGGAATGCCTGCAGATTCAAGGGCTATAAAAGATGGGCGCTATTTAAAGGAAGATCAAATTACTCCAGAAGTATTAGCAAAAGTGAGACAACTGAACGAAATTGCTAAAAATCGCGGACAAAGTTTGGCGCAAATGGCGATTGTCTGGTTGTTGAGACATGAAACGGTGACTACTGTTTTGATGGGGGTTAGTAAAACCTCTCAATTGTTAGATAATATAAAAGCATTGGAGAATCTTGAATTTTCGACAGCAGAATTAAATCAAATAGAGTCTATTTTGGGCTAAAAAATAACCCCTACAAACATCTTTCTTGTCAAATTAATAAAATTAATTGTTGTTTATTGTATAATTAAATTTATTGATTATTATCAATAAATCATTGAAAAATGGCAATCACAAAAAAATATTTAAAGTCAAAACCAGTTTGTAAAGTAACTTTCGAATTGGCAGGAATTAAAGCTTCAGAAATTGTAGTTGTTGGGGATTTTAACAAGTGGGACAACCAAGCAGCTCCGTTAAAAAAATTTAAAAACGGGAAATTTAAAACTACTGTTAATTTAGCTGCTAATAAATCTTACGAATTTCGTTACATCGCAGATGGGGTTTATATGAATGATAATCAAGCAGATTCATATAAATTGAATGAATTCGATTCTGAGAATGGCGTATTGTCTTTGTAGAAAAACCATTCCGTTTTTTAAACTATATAAAAGTTAAACAGCCATAGTCTTGATTTTGGCTGTTTTTTTGTTTTTTAATGATAACGTCATTTCGACGCTAGGAGAAATCGCATCCTGAGAATCAATAAAAATTCCTTTAGATTTTTAAAGTATTATAAGTCGATATAATAGACAAAAAGTAGGCTGATTTTCATTGTTTGTTTTCATGCGGAATCAACGTTTTATACCCAGCGGCAAGTAAAGAAACGCCTAAAACATGCACATCGTTTTCAACTGCTTTCTTAGCGACTTCAACAGGGGTTTGTGGTAGCCTTATAGCGCCCATATACTTTTTCTAATGCGCTAGAAATTTCTCCTAAGGTGGCTCTATTTCTTGCGGCTTTTACTGTCAAATCTAATAAATTACCATTATTTGAAGCGGCACATTCTGTCAAATCATTAAGAGATTGTTGCACAGCAATTTCATTTCGATTGCTTTTTAAAGAATGGAGTCTTTCAATTTGTTCGTTTCTGACTGCATCATTGTCAATTTCTAAAATAGGTAAATCATCCTCTTTTTTTAATTGATAGGCATTTACTCCTACTATTATATCTGTTTTATTATCAATTCGAGTTCGTTTGATTGCTGCGGATTCTTCAATTTTCATTTTCGGAATCCCTTTTTCAATAGCCTTTGTCATACCTCCTATAGTTTCAACTTCTTGAATGAGTTTCCATGCTTTGGCAGTTATTTCTTCGGTTAAAGATTCTACAAGGTAACTTCCTGCCCAAGGATCTACTGTTTTTGTAATTTGCGTTTCTTCTTGCAAGTAAATTTGTGTGTTTTTAGCAATTCTAGCAGAGAAACCTGTAGGTAATGCAATGGCTTTGTTTAGAGCGTTGGTGTGTAAACTCTGAGTTCCTCCAAAAACTGCGGCCATCGCTTCTATAGTTGTTCTAGCAACATTATTAAAGGGGTCTTGAGTCGTTAAACTCCATTCACTCGTTTGGGAATGTGTTCTTAATGCGAGTGATTTTGGGTTTTGAGGGTTAAATTGTTTTACAATTTTAGCCCATAAAATTCTGGCGGCTCTTAATTTTGCTATTTCTTTAAAATGATCCATTCCAACACCCCAAAAGAATGAAAGTCGGGGAGCAAAATCATCTATTTTCAAACCTGCTTTAATCCCTGTTCTTAGGTATTCTAATCCGTTAGAAAGAGTGTACGCTAACTCAATTTCTGGAGTTGCACCTGCTTCTTGCAGATGATAGCCCGATATAGAAATACTATTGAATTTAGGCATGTGTTTGGTTGTGTATTGAAAAATATCGGAAATAATTTTCATTGAAGGTGTTGGCGGATAGATATAAGTGTTACCCTCCATAAAACCCTTTAATATGTCGTTCTGAATGGTGCCTGACAACTTTTTTAAGTCAATTCCTTCCTCTTCCGCAGCAACAATATAAAAGGCCATGATTGGTAAAACAGCACTGCTCATGTCCATTGAGACTGATGTTTTATCTAGCGAAATCTCGTTGAAAAGTAATTTTATATCCTCAACAGAATCTATTGCCACACCTGCTTTTCCAACATCTCCCTGAACACATTCATGATCTGAGTCATAGCCACGATGCGTTGCTAAATCAAAAGCAACGGAGAGCCCTTTTTGTCCCGCTTTTAAATTTCGTTTGTAAAAAGCATTGCTTTCTTTGACTGTTGAAAAACCTGCGTATTGTCTTATGCCCCAAGGGCGCTGTACATACATAGTTGCGTACGGCCCACGTAAATAAGGTGGAATTCCCGCAACAAAACCCTCATGCTCAAAACTTTTGGTTCTGTCTTGCGCTACTTGAAAGTCTGTTTTTAGATGTTGTACGTTTCTACGCTTCATTTTTCAATCGAGTTTGTTCTACAGTTTCGGCTAACCTTTTTGGTAAAATAGGTGTAATTAATGTTTTAACAATGTTGGTCTTCATAAAAGGATATAATTCAAGTTCCTCTTTCATCTTGTCAGATTCGTTCAAATATTTATTTGTGCCAACCAATATTATATCATTTGCATCAAATTGGTTTTGTTCTTTCTTTGCCGATTCTGCTATTTTTCGCTGAATAGTTCCTTCTTTTAATTGCTTTAAAAAACCACCATTTTTTTCAATGTCTTTGAATAAATTCAACGCTTTTTCGGCTATTTCTTTGGTGATTGCTTCAATGTAAAAACTCCCGTTAGAAGCATTATTCACATTTTCAAAAGAACTTTCATTTTTTAATATTAACAATTGATTTCTTGAAATTCGCTCACCAAATTCGTTGCTCTTATGATATAAAGCATCATAAGATAAATTACAAACTGTATTTGCTCCTCCCAAAATAGCACTCATACATTCAGAGGTTGTTCGTAGCATATTAGTATTGTAATCATACAACGTTTTGTTACGTTTTGTTGGGAAAGCGGTAATGTGCAATTCACTTTTAATTCCGGCATCTACTGTTAAAATATTCCATAAATATCTGAATGCTCTAATTTTTGCAATTTCAAAGAAATAATTACTCCCAATTGCAAAACAGGCATTCATATTTAGTGTTTTGTGAGTTGTATTTAAATATTCATTACCGTGGGCCAAGGCATAAGCAATTTGTTGTACAATAGTTGCTCCCGCATTTTGGTAATGATCTGAACGAATACAAGCAACTGTTGAATTGGGTTTTATCAACTCATTAATTGTTCCGAAAATTTCAAAATCTTTATGAATGGTTTTATACCAGTTTCCGGTTTTGCATAAATTTCCGATAATATCTATATTCAGAAAAATTTTAAACGCTGTTGTCTGTAAAATAAGTTCTTGTACAAAACTTTGTGATAAAAAATGAAATTGAAATTGTAGGATGGTATCTTTATCAATTCCTTTTAAAATTGTTTGAATATTAAATGATTTGGATGCTATAAATAGTATGCTAGTTGCTCCATTTTTTAGTGCTTTTTTTGCAATGGAATTTGCGATGCTCACATCTCCAATAAAAATGGTCTGGCAAATATTAAAATTAATTTTAGGCGAAGTGAATTTTAATTGTTGATAAGAGTCTTGGTGGTAAATAGGTTTGATAGAAATACCACTTTGGGTATGGGTTAAAAGCGTTTTATTGTAATCAACCCCTTGTAGATCAAATTGAATTTTCTGTTTCCATTGTTTTTCGGAAATCTTTGGAAAATCATCAAATAAAAAACTACTCATTTCTTTGTTTTTTGATTGGACCAAAGGTAAACCTTCTATATGACCTTATGATAATTAATTTTCTAATAATTTGTGAAAATCAATATTAATATGAGCTTATTTTATCTTACATTCACAACTTAGATAAGTACTAATTTATACTTACAGTGTAATCTTTAAAAATTATCCAAATGCCTAAGAACTATTTTAAAGCCTATCCGAGTGATGAGGGCCTCTTTAACGAATATGGAGGCGCGTTTATTCCGCCACATTTAGAAACAGAAATGAAAAAAATAAATGATGCTTATTTTGCCATTAGCAAGTCGCATAAATTTATTTCTGAATTGAGGAGTATAAGAAAACATTATCAGGGAAGACCAACGCCTGTGTATCATTGCAATCGACTTTCAAATAAATATGGCGGACAAATTTATTTAAAGCGAGAAGACTTAAACCACACAGGAGCGCACAAATTGAACCATTGTATGGGTGAGGCATTACTTGCAAAACACCTTGGTAAAAAGAAATTAATTGCAGAAACTGGTGCTGGGCAGCATGGTGTTGCTTTGGCAACGGCTGCGGCTTATTTTGGCTTGGAATGTGAAATTCACATGGGTGAAGTAGATATGGAGAAGGAGCATCCAAATGTGCAACGAATGAGAATTTTAGGAGCAACGATTGTTCCTGTAACTCATGGTTTAAAAACATTAAAAGAAGCGGTTGATAGTGCTTTTGAAGCCTATTTAAAAGATCCTATAACTACAATATATTGCATTGGCTCGGTTGTGGGTCCACACCCATTCCCAATGATGGTGCGCGATTTTCAACGAGTGGTTGGAGTAGAAGCAAGAGAACAATTTTTTGAAATGACGGGCGAGTTACCAGATAATGTGGTTGCTTGTGTTGGAGGTGGAAGTAATGCTATGGGTATCTTTTCGGCATTTTTAGAAGAGGACGAGTGTAAACTTTACGGGGTTGAACCAGCCGGTAAATCATTTAAAACGGGTGAGCATGCAGCAACGATGACCTTAGGGTCTCCAGGTATTATTCATGGATTTAAGTGCTATCTATTACAAGATAAAGAAGGTAATCCGGCGCCAGTGCATTCTGTTGCGAGCGGATTGGATTATCCTGGTGTTGGCCCAGAACATAGTATGTTAAAGGATTTGAAAAAAGTAACCTATGATAGTATCACCGATCAAGAATGTATCGATGCCTTTTATGAGTTAAGTAGATTGGAAGGAATTATTCCTGCCTTAGAAAGTGCACATGCTGTCGCTTTTGCTTTTAAACTAGCTAAAGAAAATCCGAAACAATCTATTTTGGTAAATTTAAGCGGTAGAGGAGATAAGGATTTAGATTATGTAGTAGATACTTTTGGTTTGCCTGATTAGTTTTTAGTGAAATATTCATTTATAAAAAAAAGGTTAAGGAGTGTTATTGAAGCACTTCTTAACCTTTTTCTCATGCTAATTTTTAATCGATTGTGTCAAACTCTATAATATAAATATCTTCATTTTCTTTCTTCATATTGTATTCTTCTCTAGCAAACTTGTCAAGTTTATCTGAATCTTCCAAGGTTTTTATTTTAAGTGTGTCTTTTTCAATTTCTTGGCGATAAAATTCTTTATCTCGTTCTAATTTATCAATGGTTTGATTGAATTCTCTATCTACAAAAAAAGAATTCTCATCAAAAAAAAGCATCCAAATTCCAAACGAAATAAATATGATTACATACCGGTTACTAAAAAATTGAAATGTTTTATTTTGCTTTAGTTCTTTAAACGTCATGGGGAGTTAGTTTTTCATTAATTATAGTTCGAACAATATCTACAGCAACGGTATTGTGTCGATTATTTGGTATAATGATATCTGCGAATTTTTTAGTTGGCTCTATAAATTGAGAATGCATCGGTTTTAAAGTGTCTTGGTATCTGTTTAATACTTCCTCAAGATCTCTTCCTCTTTCTTGTATATCTCGTTTTAAACGCCTGATGAGTCGTTCATCTGCATCGGCATGAACAAATATTTTTACATCACATAAATCTCTTAATTGTTGATTGTTAAAAATCAAAATCCCCTCTACAATTAATATTTTTGTAGGTTGCGTTTTAATGGTGTCTGCTATTCTGTTATGTGCAACAAATGAATAAACGGGTTGCTCAATTATTTTATTGTTTTTCAACTGACTCAGATGCTCTACAAGTAAATCAAAGTCAATGGCTGCTGGATGGTCAAAGTTTATTTTAGTACGCTCTTCATGACTTAAATTATCAGTGGGTTTGTAGTAAGAATCCTGAGAAATAACGCCAACTTCACCTTCTGGAAGTTGATTTAGTATTTGTTCAACTACCGTGGTTTTCCCACTTCCTGTTCCTCCAGTAATTCCAATAATAAACATACAATATCAATTAATATCTGAACAAATTTAGCAAAAAAAAAGCCTTTTACATAAGTAAAAGGCTTTTGTTAATATTGTTTTTATTATAGTTTCATTGTGACACCTAGACCAGCAGTTCCTCCACTTGTGTGTCCTCCTCCAAATTCAAGGTAAACACCCCATTTATCATTCCAGAACCAACGTCCACCAACTTGTAATCCAATATCTAAATCACTATCGTTATTGCCGTTATTATCATCTAGACCGAGTGCAAATCCAACTCCAGCACCACCATAAACATCCCAAGCAGCAGGTAATTTAAATAAAGTGTCAAAATAGTAATTAGATTTAACCCCTAACGTCAAGTAATCTAACCCAAGGTTAGTGCTTGCAACTGGAGCTATAGTGATCGCTTCACTTAAAGGAATTTCATAACTCACTCCAATAAGACCAAGGTTCAATTGTTTTGTTGCTTGTCCATAAGACGTTGTTGCTCCGATGCTCAGTGCAACTAATAAGATAAATGTGATTTTTTTCATAAAATTATATTTTAAATATTTATTCTGCAAATATATAAATATACAATAACACCTTCTTATTTAGAGTGTTAAAGAAATGTTATTGTTTTATAATTACTCTATCAATATCTTTTTAGTGATTAAACCTTGTTTTGTTATTAAATTTATAATATAAATTCCAGAACTTACTTCGTCAACAGACAAGGCAATATCTCGCTCGTCAAGATCTTTATCCCAAGTTTTAATCACCTGACCTAAAGAGTTAAACATCATAACTTGCTCAAAATCTAACTCCGCTGTTTTTTGGATTATAATGTCCTTATCTGTATTGTTCATAAAAATGGTGACTCCGTCA
>JAGLDM010000435.1 GCA_023145595.1 Flavobacteriaceae bacterium
GGAACCGGTTTGGCAAATTTATTAGCGGCAAACACAAATCCAGATGGTGGGATCATTTATGCCTATCATGTTCATGATCCTGAAAGATATGGTGTTGCAGAATTTAATTCAGACGGAAAAGTGATTTCTATAGAGGAAAAACCAGAGAAACCGAAATCTAATTATGCAGTGCCCGGAATTTACTTTTATGATAATTCTGTTGTCGAAATTGCCGAAAACATGAAGCCTAGTTCTAGAGGTGAATTAGAAATTACAGATGTAAATAAAGAATATCTAAAACGCGAAAAACTAAGCGTACGCATTTTAGATAAAGGAACTGCTTGGCTTGATACGGGCACTATAAATTCATTAATGCAAGCTTCACAATTTGTACAAGTTATTGAGGAAAGACAAGGCTTAAAAATTGGCGCTATTGAAGAAGTAGCTTATAGAAAAGGATTTATTTCTAAAGGTGAATTTAAAAAATTAATAGAACCGCTACTAAAAAGCGGTTATGGCACGAATTTGCTAAGTATAATAAACGAATAAAATGAAGGCTACAGAAACGAAATTAAAAGGATGTTTTATTTTAGAACCTGCAATTTTTGGAGATGAGCGAGGTTATTTTTTTGAAAGTTTTAATAAAGAGAAATTTACAGAAATAATTGGCAAAGAGGTGAATTTTGTTCAAGACAACCAGTCTTTTTCTTCCAAAGGAGTTTTAAGAGGATTGCATTATCAAACCGGTGAATTTGCACAGGCAAAATTAGTGAGGGTTTTACAAGGATCTGTATTAGATATCGCTGTAGATCTTAGAAAAGGTTCGCCTACTTTTGGGCAGCATGTCTCGGTAGAATTGTCTTTAGAAAATCAAAAGCAACTATTTGTGCCAAGAGGTTTTGCTCATGGGTTCATTGTCTTAAGTGAAACAGCAACATTCTTCTATAAATGCGATAATTTTTATAATAAGGAGTCTGAAGGCGGAATTATCTACAACGATTCAACTTTAAATATTGATTGGAAATTACCTCAAAATGAATTTATTATTTCTGAAAAAGACACCATATTGCCAAATTTAGACAACGCAAAATTATAAAAAGAGCATGCTAAAATT
>JAGLDM010000436.1 GCA_023145595.1 Flavobacteriaceae bacterium
TTTCATATATTTGAATTTTTAATTAATAATTATTTGTTGGGGTAAGTTTTAAAAAAATGGAATGAATCCATTTTAATCTACCAAATATAATAAAAATCAGGAACATTGAAAATTATTGATTTAGAAAAACATTTTCGTTATGAGTAATAAATCGAACTGCTTTAGGAATAATTTCAACTTTGATTTTTTCGAAGTGTCCAATGACTTCTCCATCTAATTGTAACAATCGAGGTTCTTTGAAAGATATTTCGGCTTTATTAGTCGAAATTACTTTGGTGCTTTGATTGTCAATAAATCGTTCGTCATATTTAGAAAGTCCAGCCTTTAATAAAGAAACGGCATCTATTTTTTCAAAAATTACGATTTCAAATTTGCCGTCCATCGGATTTCCGGTGCTATTTAATGGAATACCTGTCCCGTATTTTCTAGCGTTGCAAATCCCAATCATTAGTCCTTTGCTTTTTACAATTTCATTATTGGCTTTTAAGGTAAATTCGAATGGATTTAATTTGTTTAGTTCTTCAAAAAAGTATTTTGCATAGGTTGTCATTCCTCTATTTTTATCCTTTTCATAAGAGTTTACGATACTTGCATTAACCCCAACATCGCCAATATGAATTGAATAATAGTGATCGTTAACCACCACCATATCCAATCCTGCAACTACTTGAGACAGTATAATATCTCTTAACGCTTCCATTGGATTTGGATTTACAAATAAGTCTGTTGCCATTCCGTTAGCAGAACCCAGGGGTATAATTCCCATCGGATAATCAGTGTTTAATAAAACTACTGAAGTAAAAAGAGTCGTTCCGTCTCCTCCTACAGAAACTACTTTGTCGGGATTAATTTTATCTAGAACGGCTGTTAAATTAGCATTATCACCTTTTCCTGTAGTTTTAAAAACTTCATAGTTTACACCATACTTATCACAAAGTTTTTTAGCATTGTTTAAAAAAGGCTCTTTATTTACACCTCCTGAAATCGGGTTAACTACAAATAATAATTTCATTTTAATTTTTGTTTAATTCTATTAATTTTTCTACTTCTTTTAATTCTAGATTTAGATCTGTTTCTTCATTAAAATAAATTGTTTTCGGAAAGGTCTCTTTTAATTTATTAAGCAGTTTGCTTTTTTGTTTTGAAAGGTGTTTTTTAGTTTTTCGAATATAGATTCTTTCAATTTTATTAGGGAAGGATTTTACGATAGTTTCATAGATTTCCATGTCTTTTTGTGTGTCGTCTCCAAATAGGATAAATTTTTTGTTCAGAGAATTTTCAATGATAAAATGAATTGTATTTAGTTTGAAATCTATTTTTTTATTGCCTTTTAATAATTGCTTGAAATTTAAATATGGAGTTAATAATAAAACTCCTTTCGGAAACTTATTTTCGGATATAAAAGAAGTTAAAATTTCAAATAAATTACTTTCACTTTTTGA
>JAGLDM010000437.1 GCA_023145595.1 Flavobacteriaceae bacterium
AGCCGAACGATCTGGGATGGAGAATTTACTAATAGATCCTAATTTTACGTTTTTTGACCCAGATAATGTTACTTTTGATACAGAGTATAATCAAAGGACAGATTTTGATTTAAGTGCCACTGGAATGTATGCCGTAACACAAGATGCTCAGCTGTGGCAAAGTTCTTTTTATGGATTTGATAGTGGGTATGATGATACTGTAGGTCCAAGGAATTTTATGATTGTTAATGGTTGGGGAACGGGTGATTTTCCCAACGTAATATGGTCTCAAAATGTTTATATAGCTCCTAATACAAACTATAAATTTGGTGCGCACATTGCAAATCTGAGAGATGAAAATAATATGCGTTTTGGTTATAGGTTTAAAGATGCTGATGGAAACATAGCTTATGATCATGAATTCTCGCCGGGGAATAAAATCTCAAACGAGATGAATAATTACGATGCACCAAAGAATGACACGGAATGTGTGCCTAGTAGGTTTCTTCAAGATAGTAATACCGTAAACGCTGGTCTCTTGGACGGCATTTATACATTTGAAATCCTGAGCTACCGAGAAGAGGATTTAGGTAATGATTTTGGTATAGACGGAGTCTTCTTTGGACCCCTTGGAAAACAACTATACCGTACTTCGCCTTCCGGAACAAACCAAGCGTGTAAAGGTTTTGAAATAGACGAAATTACATATCTAGCAGTAGGACAAGGAACAGCTTTCCCAACGGTTACAGGTTTGCCAGCAGGGGTTACCTATTCTTATAAAGGACAGACAGTTACTATATTAGGGGCTCCAACAGAAGCAGGAGATTTTACTTATACGGTTACCAGTTTAAGTTCATGTGGTGATTTAACAAAAACAGGCATCATAACCGTTTCCGACAACGCTGTAGATGCAGGTCCAGATATTGAAACTTGCTCAAATATTGCAACAGTTACTATGGATGCTACTTTTGGGGCAAATGTCACTGGTATTTGGAGTGGAGGTACAGGAACCTTTACTGATGAAACTACTTCAACCGCAGAATATACTCTTGGGGCAGGAGAGGTATCAGGAACGGTAACTTTAACATATACGAGTGATGCTGTTGGCGGATGTGGAATCATTTCTGATACGGTAGATTTAATAATTACAGAAATTAATGCAGAAGCAGGTGACGTTCCAATAGTATCAACATTGGATTGTTCAGATACAACAGTTGCTCTTTCTGCTGATCCTCTTAGCGGTGGATATACAGGGGAATGGACTGTGCTAATCGGTCAAACTAGTAAATATAATTTTTCTGATGTTACGAGCCCTACTTCTAACTTTACAGGGTCTAGTGGAGCATTATATACACTAGTTTGGACTGTAACATCCCCCGCCCCAGGCGCTTGTACCGAATATGATACGCTTGTTTTTGCATTTGCACCCTGTTTAGGTGTTTCTTTTGATGGGCTTGATGATGTTGTAGATTTTAAAGATAACTTTGATGTATCCGCCGATTTTAGTTTTGAAATGTGGATAAAACCAGATGTAATTGAAGGGCTTACAAAAACAATTTTTTCTAAAAAAGATATTAATGATCTAAGTACAGGACAGTCTTT
>JAGLDM010000438.1 GCA_023145595.1 Flavobacteriaceae bacterium
CCAAATTATACGGTAAATACACTTATTCATATTAGCGAAAATTATCCAGATTTTAATTTTTCATTGATTATGGGAGAAGACAATCTGAAAAGTTTTCACAAATGGAAAAACTATGAAGTTCTTTTAGCAGATTATCAAATCTATGTGTACCCACGAGTTGATAAACAAAAAACTACTTTAAAATTGTTAGACCACCCACATATTCATAAAATTGAAGCGCCTATTGTAGAGATTTCTTCAACGGATATTCGTAATTCGATTAAAAATAACAAAAATTTTCGTCCATTAGTTCCAGATAATGTTTGGAATTATATAGATGAAATGAACTTTTATAAGGGGTGAAAGATTAATTTCAATTTAAATAAATTTAACCTTTAAAGAAAGTAACAAAATCTCTCTTTGAATTTGTACTTCATCAAATAAAAATCCGTTGTATATTTGTTTCAACTGGTAATATATGGCAGACTATAAATCAAAAAAAAATACATTTAAAGAAAAGTTACTTAATAAATACCGAATGGTGATTATTAATGAAGACACTTTTGAGGAAAAAATTTCTTTCAAAATAACGATGCTAAATGTGTTCGTTTTGGGAGGGGTTTTATCCATTTTGCTTATTGTAGGAACTACATTGTTGATTTCGCTTACATCTTTAAGAGAGTATGTTCCAGGGCACTCTTCATTGAAATTAAAAAAGGAAGCCGCTAATTTAATATATAAGGTAGACTCTTTAGATAATATTTTGGAGGTAAATAATAGATATATTACCAGAATTAAAGAAGTGTTGATTGGAGATGTTTCTGTTTTAAGTTTTGATAAGGACTCCGTTTTTGAAACAGTTCAACTAAATCGTGAAGTTGTTTTGAAGGGAAATTCTTCGAATGATTCTCTATTTAGATTGGAAGTGGAAAGAGAAAATAAATACAGTTTCTTTGAAGAAGCAAAAAAAAATGAAGGAGTTGTCTTTTTTGCTCCGGTTTCTGGAGTTATTTCAAATTCTTATAATTTAAAGGAAAAACATTTTGCTGTAGATATTGTGGTAAAAGGGGGTACGCCAATAAAGGCAATTGCAGACGGAACTGTTATTTTTTCTGAATGGACGGTTGAAACAGGACATGTTATTATAATAGAACATTCTAATGGGTATATTTCAATATACAAACGTAATGGTACCTTGCATAAATTTCAAGGAGATTTTGTAAAATCGGGTGAGGTGATTGCAAGTTCGGGTTCTAGGGATGAGTTAACAATAGGGTCACATTTACATTTTGAACTTTGGAGTGACGGTTACCCTGTAAATCCAATTAATTTTATTGATTTTGAGTGATGAAGATAAAATCTATTTTAGCCATACCGTTTGCAAAGCAGATTACAAAACGCATATATAAGTGGGCAAATACTCCTGAAAAAACACAAGAAAAGGTTTTTCAAAAATTAATCTCTCAGGCCAAAAACACAGAATTTGGTAGAGACCACCTATTTTCTGAAATAAAAAATTACAAAGATTTTAAGAAGCGTGTGCCCATTCAAGATTATGAAGGTTTAAGGCCTTATGTAGAGAAGGTTGTTGAAGGGGAATCTGACATTTTATGGAAGGGAAAACCACTATATTTTGGTAAAACTTCTGGCACTACTTCTGGCACAAAATACATTCCGTTAACAAAAGAATCTATGCCTGAACACATCAAAGCCGCTCGAAATGCTTTGTTGATGTATATTAATAGAAAAAAGAGAGCAGATTTTGTGAATGGGAAAATGATTTTTTTACAAGGGAGTCCAACTTTAGAAGAAAAAAACGGAATTAAAATTGGACGTTTGTCTGGAATCTCTGCTCATTTTGTACCTAGTTATTTGCAAAAAAACAGATTGCCGAGTTGGGAAACTAATTGCATAGAGGATTGGGAAACCAAAGTAGAAAAAGTAATTGATGAAACTATTAATGAAGATATGCGCTTGATTGGCGGAATTCCGTCTTGGGTACAAATGTATTTTGAAAGAATTGTAGAGCGAACTGGTAAAAAGGTAGGGGAGGTTTTCCCTAATTTTGAAGTGTTCGTTTATGGTGGAGTAAATTACGAGCCTTATCGAAAAAAGTTTGAAGATTTGATAGGTAGAAAGGTGGACTCAATAGAATTGTATCCTGCTTCAGAAGGCTTTATAGCCTATCAAGATACAGACGAGATCGGAATGTTACTTACCTTAAATTCTGGTATTTTTTATGAGTTTATCAAGGCAGATGAATTTTTTGATGAGAGTCCTAAACGTATTTCTATTGCAGATGTTGAATTAGGAACCAATTATGTGCTTATTTTGAGTACCAACGCCGGACTTTGGGGTTATAATATAGGAGATACCATTGAGTTTGTTTCATTAAAACCACCCCGTATTTTGGTTACTGGGCGTATCAAACATTTTATTTCTGCATTTGGAGAACATGTGATAGGTAAAGAAGTAGAGCGTGCTATGCAATCTGCCACAGATGTAACAAGTGCTAGTGTAAACGAGTTTACCTTAGCGCCTCAAATTGATGTGACAAATGAATTACCTTATCATGAATGGTTTGTAGAATTTGAAAAGGAGCCAGACGATTTAGTCTCTTTTTCTAAATTGATTGATGAGAGTTTACAACAGCAAAACAGTTATTACTATGATTTAATTGTAGGAAAAGTTTTACAGCCACTCAAGGTTACCAAGATAAAAAAAGGTGGTTTTCATGAGTATATGAAGTCTCAAGGAAAATTGGGGGGTCAAAATAAAATACCTCGACTTTCTAATGATCGCAAATTAGCCGATGCTTTGTTAGAGTTTAAATTGAAATAGCAGGGCAAACTCAAACGTATAAATTGAGACACGGATTTTAAATGAACGAAAGTTCGTTTGTTGGTGTAATTAGTGCCAAAGTGTAATCAAATAAATTAAATGAAACTCATTTCAACAAATATTGGAAAACGAAAAACCATTGTTTGGAGAGGAAAAGAACTGGAAACGGGGATCTATAAATATTCGGTAGATTCTTCAATTTTTTTAGGAGAGCAAGATGTAGAAAATGATGCTGTCGTTGATAGAAAATTCCACGGAGGAATTAATAAAGCCGTTTATGGCTATTCCGAAAAACACTATAAGTATTTTAAGAAGTTACATCCAAATCTAGATTGGAACTTCGGCATGTTTGGAGAAAATCTCACGTTTTCAGATTTAAATGAAGAGGAAATCACGGTAGGAAGCACGTATAAGTTGGGTGCGTGTATTTTAGAAGTAACCAAACCAAGAGAACCTTGTTTTAAATTGGGAATTCGGTTTGAAAGTAGAAAAATAATCAAACAATTTTGGAACACTTCATTTAGTGGAGTTTATTTTAAAGTACTGCAAACGGGTTTTGTAAAACGAGGAGATGTATTAGAGCTTATTCTAAAGCAAAAAAACACCCCAACAATTGCCGAGGTGTTTGAAACAAAAAAGTAATGATTTACTTTAAGTCTATTTTTGGAGAATTTACATTTCCAATGCTTTTTTAATATCGTTATCCATTAAAATTTCAATCGGATTTTCTAAAGCTTCTTTCACAGCAACTAAAAACCCAACAGACTCTTTTCCGTCAATAATTCTATGGTCATAAGATAATGCTATATACATTATTGGTTGAATCACCACTTGTCCGTCAACAGCCATTGGTCTGTTTACAATGTTGTGCATTCCTAAGATTCCACTTTGAGGAGGGTTAATAATAGGTGTAGATAACATAGATCCAAATACACCTCCGTTGGTAATTGTAAAAGTTCCACCAGTCATTTCATCAACTGTTATTTGTCCATCACGAGCGCGAATAGCCAAGCGTTTTACTTCGCTTTCAACTCCGTTAAAAGTTAGTTTTTCCGCATTTCTAACCACAGGAACCATCAATCCTTTTGGTCCAGATACTGCAATAGAAATATCTTGAAAATCGTGAGATATCTTAAAGTCACCATCCATCATAGAATTTACATCAGGATACATTTTTAAAGCTCTAACAACTGCCAAAGTAAAGAAACTCATAAATCCTAATCCAACTCCGTGCTTTGCTTTAAAATCTTCTTTAAAGTCTTTACGTAAATCAAAAATTGGCTGCATGTTTACTTCGTTAAAAGTAGTTAGCATTGCAGTTTCATTTTTTACTGCAACCAATCGTTGTGCAACTTTACGTCGCAGCATTGATAATTTTTTACGTTCTGTTCCGCGTTCTCCGTCTACTGGAAGAGTGCCCATAGAAGGAACTGCCTTAATAGCATCTTCTTTAGTTACACGCCCATCTTTTCCAGAACCTTTGATTCCAGTTGCGTCCATTCCTTTTTCTGCTAAGATCTTCTTTGCAGCTGGTGATGCTGATCCTGTAGCGTAGGTTGTTGCGTTTTCAACAGGTTTGTCAATTTGTTGTGGTGCTTTTTCAGTCGATTTTTGTGTGGTAGTTCCTTCAGGTTTCACTCCGTCCATATCAATAAGACAAACTATTGAGCCAACTTCAACAGCGTCTCCCTCTTCTGCTTTAAAAGTAATGATACCACTTTCTTCAGCAGGTAATTCTAAAGTTGCTTTGTCTGAATCTACTTCAGCAATGGCTTGATCTTTTTCAACATAACCACCATCTTCTACTAGCCATGCTGCAATTTCTACTTCTGTAATCGATTCTCCCGGAGAAGGAACTTTCATTTCTAAAATCATAATCCTATAATTTTTATTTGTAACCTGTTTTCTTACGTTGTTTTATTTAGTTTTTAGACTAAATAGTTTTCTGCTTCAGAAAGACTTTTAAAAATGTTATTTTTTTGTTTCAAACACACAATCAATAACGTGTTGTTGTCTTCTTTTATCTCTTACACTTGATCCTGGTGCAGGTACAGCAGCAAAATCTCTAGATGCAACTTCTAATTTTACCAAATCAAATCGTTGTAACATATAACTCCAAGCCCCCATGTTTCTAGGTTCTTCTTGTGCCCAAACATAATTTTTCACGTTTGGATAGCGGTCTATTACTTGCTGGATTTTCTCTAAATGCAAAGGAAATAATTGTTCTAATCGGATAAGAGCAATATCATTTCTTTCTAATTTTTCTCTTTCTGCTAATAATTCATAATAAAATTTACCTGTACAAAACACCATTTTGGTTGCTTTGTTTGTGTCAATGGTGTCGTCAATTACTTCTTGAAACTCACCGGTCGATAATTCTTTTATAGATGAGACAGCCTTCGGATGTCTTAACAAACTTTTGGGTGTAAACACAATCAAAGGTTTTCTAAAATTACGTTTCATTTGACGACGCAATAAATGGTAAAAATTGGCAGGAGTTGTGCAATCTGCTATGGTCATATTGTCGTTACTACACATTTGAAGGTAGCGCTCCATACGAGCAGATGAATGTTCAGAACCTTGTCCCTCATATCCGTGAGGTAAAAGAATCACAATTCCGTTTTGCATTTTCCATTTGTCCTCTGCAGCCGATACATATTGATCGAATATAATTTGAGCACCGTTGCTAAAGTCGCCAAATTGTGCTTCCCAAATGGTTAATGTATTCGGATTTGCCATGGCATAACCATAGTCAAAACCAAGAACACCATATTCAGATAATGAAGAGTTGTAAATATTCATAACCCCTTTATTATTAGGGTTTGTGTTTAGTAAATTAATACGTTCTTCTGATATTTCATCACGTAAAATAGCATGTCTATGACTAAACGTACCACGTTCTACGTCTTGACCAGAAACACGAATATCGAAACCTTCTTCTAGCAAACTACCATACGCCAAGGTTTCTGCCATTCCCCAATCTAAGGAGTCTGTTTCAAAAACCATTTTATCTCGACCTTTTAAAATGCGTACTGCTTTTCGAACAAATTTCACTCCATCAGGTACTGTAGAAATTATTTTTACAATATTTTTTAGTTTCCCTTCCTTAAAAGAACTGTCAACAGGTTTTAGCATAGCGTCTAATTTCTGACGTTCAAAATCTGTCCAGCGTTCCTCCATGAATTCGCGAACTTTGGTAGAATCAGATTTTTTAGATTTAACAAATTCTGCTTCTAGCATTGATTTAAAATCCGAAATTATTTTTTCGGAATAGGTTTCGTCAATAGAGCCTTCTGAAATTAATTTGGCTGTATATATTTTAAGAGGATTTACATGATTTGCAATTTTCTTGTATAATTTTGGTTGTGTAAATGTAGGTTCATCACCTTCATTATGGCCATATTTACGATAGCCTAATAAATCGACATACACATCTTTTTTGAATTGCATCCTGTATTTTAGAGCCAATCCTATAGCATGTACTACGGCTTCTGTATCATCTGCATTAACATGCAATACAGGTGATAATGTGACTTTGGCAACATCTGTACAGTAAGTACTTGAGCGCGCATCTAAATAATTGGTCGTAAATCCGATTTGGTTATTAACGACAATATGAATTGTTCCTCCAGTTTTATAGCCATTTAATTGACTCATTTGAGCAACTTCATAAGCAATTCCTTGTCCAGCAATGGCGGCATCACCATGTACAATTATTGGTAATATTTTAGAATCGTCTCCGTTATAATCTTTGTCAATTTTCGCACGTGTAATTCCTTCGGCAACAGAGGCTACAGTTTCTAAGTGAGAAGGATTAGGAACCAAATTCATCTTAATCGACTTACCGTTTTGATAGGTTTTGTTGGTGGTTAACCCTAAGTGATATTTAACATCGCCATCAATATCTAGTTCTTCAAAATCTTTTCCTTCAAACTCACTAAAAAGTTCATTTACAGGTTTTCTAAAGATATTTGTTAATGTGCTTAGTCTCCCTCTATGAGCCATTCCCAGCACGCATTCTTTAACATCAAAGTCCATTACGGCATTAAGAAGAGCAATACTAATTGCAGGGATTAATGACTCTCCTCCTTCCAAAGAAAAACGTTTTTGCCCTACGAATTTTGTTTGTAAAAAATTTTCAAAGGTAACTGCATGATTTAATTTTGAAAGGATGTATTTTTTTGATTCTAAACTAAAATTGGGGTGATTATCGTTGGTATTTAATTCTTTTTGCCACCATTTGATTACATCAGGGTTTCTGATATACATATATTCAACTCCAATAGAGTCACAATATATTTCTTCAAGATGATGGATGATATTCGCAAGGGGTGTTTTTTTTAGCCCTAAAACGCCACCTGCATTAAAAAGGGATGTTAAGTCATCAGTACATAGTCCAAAATTTTCAATGGCTAAGGTAGGTTCATACGTTCTGCGACCCCGAACAGGATTTGTTTTTGTAAATAAATGTCCCCGAGTTCTATAGCCATTTATAAGATCGAGAATACAAAATTCTTTATGAACCTGTTCTGGAATTTCAACAT
>JAGLDM010000439.1 GCA_023145595.1 Flavobacteriaceae bacterium
GGTAGTATGTTAATTATTGGTTCTGCCGCAGGTGTTGTTGCTATGGGAATGGAGAAAATATCATTTTTCTGGTATTTTAAGAAAATATCGTTATTGGCTGCAATAGGCTTTATAGCGGGTTCCTTTGTTTTTATGGGGATGCAAATGTTCTTTTTCTAATCGATAATAGTTGGTTTTAAGAAACTATTGATTCGTTTTAATTTATTTTTTTTAACTTGCTCGATATGTTATAAAATTCACAATCTTATTTAAGATTGGTCGTTACTAATAAAATAAACCCTAAGTATAATGCAAAAAGAAGCACAAGAAGTATTATCAGATGAAAAAGTATTATCTATCTATAATTTAATAGTCGATGGCGGTATAGGTGGTATGGTTATAATAGGTGTATTAGTGGTGATGCTAATTACTACCTTGTATATTTATTTTGAACGAATATTTGCAATTAATTCCATTTCCAAAACGGATGGTAATTTTATGAATAATATAAAGGATCAAGTTGCGAATGGAAAATTAGATGCAGCCAAGATGTTATGTGTTCAGACAAACTCTCCAGAAGCTAGATTGATAGAAAAGGGAATTTCAAGAATAGGAAAACCCTTAGAAGATATTAATACGGCTATTGAAAGTGCAGGTACTTTAGAAGTGTATAAATTAGAGAAAAACGTAAGTATTTTAGCAACGGTTGCAGGTGCTGCGCCTATGATTGGGTTTTTAGGAACTGTAGTCGGAATGATTTTAGCGTTTCATGAAATGGCAACAAGTGGTGGGCAAGCAGATATGGGTGCGTTGGCTGGCGGAATTAACACCGCGATGACAACTACTGTAGCCGGATTAATTGTAGGTATTATAGCTTATATGGCATACAATCATGTGGTGGTAAAAACGAATAAGGTAGTTCATAAAATGGAAGCCAAAGCCGTTGAGTTTTTAGATCTTTTAAATGAACCAATTTAATACCATATGAAATTTAAAAGTAGAAATAAGGTAAGTCCAGAATTCAGCATGAGTTCAATGACTGATATAGTATTCTTACTATTGGTGTTTTTTATGTTGACATCAAATGCTCCAAATGCGTTAGATTTAATTTTGCCAAAAGCAAAGGGTAAATCTACTAACGTTAAGAATGTCTCGGTTAATATTAAAAAGAATCACATCTTTTATGTAAATGAGAAGAAGGTTGGGCAATCAGGAATTGAGTCTGAATTGAGGAAATTATTGAAAGGGCAAGATGCTCCAACGGTATTGTTAAGAGCAGAAGAAGGTGTTCCTATTGAAGATGCCGTATCTGTTATGGATATCGCTAATAAAAATAAGTATAAAATTATTCTTGCTGTTAGACCAAAATAATATGCATCTTTTAGACACCATACATAAACGAAAATCTGCAACAATTACAATGATCATTATGATATTGTTATTGATGATGATTTTTGTATTTGGATTAAAATATATGGATCCACCAATTGAATCGGGGATTGCAGTGAATTTTGGGACTTCGGATGTTGGGAGTGGAGATTCACAGCCAGAGGAACCTGTAAAATCTATGATAAACCCAGAAGTTTCTGAAGAAGAACCTGTTGAAGAAGAGGTTATTGAAGAAGAGGTTGCTGTGGAGAGCGTGGAAGAATTAGAGACAAAACAAGAAGAAGTTGCTGAGTCCGAAAAAGTGTTGACTAGTGAAGAGAAAGAATCTATTGTAATCAATCAAAAAAAGAAAGAAGCATTAGAAAAAAAAGAAGCAGAAGAAGCAGCAGCAGCAGAGAAAAAACGGATTGAATTAGAAAAGGTAGAGCAGGCAAAGAAAAAACGAATTAAAGAAGAAAAAGCAAAACAGGCAGAGGCTAATCGGATTCAGAAGGAGAAAAATGATAAAAAGAAAAAGTTAGATGCTCTTATGGGAGGTTTTGATAATAAGGAAGGTGTAGTAAGTGGAGGAGACGGAGATGATAATCAATCTGGAAATAAAGGAAAAGTCACGGGAGATTTAGGTGCTAGTGGCTATAAAGGAAATGGAGGGAATGGGAACGGTGGTGATTACCAATTAGGTAATAGAAAACCATTAAATAAGCCAAAACCAGCGTATAAATGTGATGTTGAAGGTTTGGTGATTGTTGAGGTTACTGTAAATAGAAAAGGGATAGTTACTAAAGCGACACCGGGAATAAAAGGTTCTACTACTACGGCTGCTTGTTTGTTGTCTCAAGCAAAAGCTGCCGCTTTAAAAACGAAATGGAATCCTGATCCAGGTGCGGCTGAAAATCAAAGAGGATATATTAAATACAGATTTTCATTAAGAAATTAATGAGTTATCAAAAAACTTTAGATTGGATGTTTACACAACTTCCAATGTATCAAAATATCGGTAAAACTGCCTTCAAAAAAGATTTAAGTAATAGTCTTTTGTTTTCCAAACATTTAAATTATCCAGAACATAATTTTAAATCAGTTCATGTAGCAGGAACCAATGGAAAGGGTTCTACGAGCCACATGATTGCGTCTATATTACAAGCGTCTGGTTTAAAAGTAGGCTTGTACACTTCACCACATTTAAAAGATTTTAGAGAACG
>JAGLDM010000044.1 GCA_023145595.1 Flavobacteriaceae bacterium
GCTTTTTCTTGAATAAACGCTTTTCTATATTGTTTTTGTTGCATATAAAGCCAACTTAAAAGTTGATTCCAACTATTTTTTGATTCTGTCTGAAGTCGTTTTAAAATTAGTTTTCTAAAGAGGATATTATATGAGTTTTCACTGTCTTCTGTTGTGTATTTACTGATGTATCGTAAAATAATAGTTGTGTATTTCTCATTGTCATCAACCATATCCAAATAAGCGTTGAACATATTTTCAATTTCACCTTTCTCTCCATAAATAGCAGCAATTTGAATATTGTAATTGGCGTTCGGATTGGCAGTAGATATAATATTATAGGCTTCTAAGGCGTAGTCTAATAAATGATTTTCTTGAAATGATCGCCCAATTGAATATCCGTAATTCGGGTTTTCCCGAAGGAAATCTAAGGCTTTTTTATAATACAATTCGGCATTTTCATAATCGTATCGTAACTCATAATTATAGCCTAATTCAACATAAAACTGAACCTGCCTCGGGTATTTTGACAAATGATTTTCAATAAGAATTTTGCTTTCATCAAAATTTTCTAATTGACGTTCACAATAAAGTAAACGCAATAAATAATTTGAATTGAAATTATTTTGCTCATATAATTCCTTATAAATACTTGCCGCCTTTTCATATTCTCCTTTTCTAAAATAATCATACGCCATTTGTTGGCTCTGACCATAAGAAAGAGCAGCGGTTGAAATAAAAAGCAGGATGATTAACTGACGCATAAACATGGGTTATAACTTCAAATATACCAAAGAAACTGTTAAATTATTCGTAAAACCAATACTTATTGAAATCTTGGATGTAACAAATTGGCACGAAACTTGTCTAAGAATTATAACACAAACAAATTTAACTATTATGAATAATTTATTTACAAAGTATCAAAACGCAAAATTAAGGTCAAAAGAGTTTATGAAAAACGGACAATTACACCGTTATTTTGAAACCTTAATAGAAATGAATAATTACAAAAAATTGATGATTGCGGTAATTGCTAACTAATCATTTCAAATCCGCAATACGGAATTAAAACCTTTGGAATTTTAATTCCCTCTGGAGTTTGACAATTCTCCAATAATCCTGCTAAAACTCTAGGTAATGCTAATGAACTTCCATTTAATGTATGTGCTAGTTCATTTTTTCCTGCTTCGTTTTTAAAACGTAATTTTAGTCTATTTGCTTGAAATGTTTCAAAATTTGAAACAGAACTTACTTCTAACCAACGATCTTGAGCGGTAGAAAACACTTCAAAATCAAACGTCAAAGTAGCCGTAAAACCGACATCTCCACCACACAGTCTTAAAATTCTGTATGGCAATTCAAGTTCTTGTAAAATTCCCTTTACATGCTCCACCATTCCGTCTAAAGCTTTGTACGAATTAGAAGGATGTTCTATACGTACAATTTCAACTTTATCAAATTGATGTAAACGGTTTAAACCCCTTACGTGCGCTCCATAACTCCCGGCTTCCCTTCTAAAACAAGGTGTATAGGCCGTATTTGTAATCGGAAAATCACTTTCTTTCAGCAATACATCTCTGTAAATATTAGTCACAGGAATTTCACCAGTCGGAATTAAATATAAATTATCAACCCCACAATGATACATTTGCCCTTCTTTATCTGGCAGTTGCCCCGTTCCTTTTCCAGACTCTTCATTTACTAAATATGGAACTTGCATTTCTGTATAACCTACTTCGGTATTTTTATCTAAAAAATAATTGATGAGGGCTCTTTGCAATCTTGCTCCTTTCCCTTTATAAACAGGAAATCCTGCTCCAGTAATTTTATTCCCTAATTCAAAATCGATGATGTCGTATTTTTTTGCCAATTCCCAATGCGGAATAGCACCTTCATGTAATGTTGGAATAACGCCTTCTTCAAAAATGATTTCATTGTCCTCTTCAGTAGTTCCGGCAACGACCGAGTCATGTGGAATATTCGGGATCTGATATAATAATTCTGTTAAATCATTAGAAAACTGACCTAAATCCTCTGTTAGTCCTTTTGTTTTCTCTTTTAATTGAACAGTTTTCTCTTTTAAAATACCCGCCTTTTGAGGCTCGCCATTTTTAAATAGATTTCCTATTTCTTTCGATAACTTATTAGATTCAGATAAAATATTATCCAGTTCTGTTTGAGTAGAACGTCTGTTTTCATCAGTTTTAATAACCTGATTTATAATCTCCTCAGCATTTTTAAAGTTTCTTTTAGCAAGACCTTCTAAAACCTGATTTTTATTTTCTCTAATAAATGCTACTTGTAACATAAGTTCTCTGTGTTTTTAAAAGCGCAAATTTAAGAAATAGTACTTAGATTGCTGATATAGTTTAAAGAATTACTTTTATCAATGTTCAATTGATTCTTTAAAGAGTCTAATGAGTCAAATTTCTCTTCTGAACGTAGATACGTGAGTAATTCAACGTCTATTTTTCTGTTGTATAAATCCAAATCTAAATCGAAAAAATTTACTTCGATTGATTGATGAACCCCGTTGAGTGTTGGTCTATTACCAATATTCATCATTCCGAAATATTCTTTTTGATCAATTATAGATTTAACAACGTAAACCCCCTTTTTAGGAATAAGTTTATAGGTTTCTTCTATGAATAAATTTGCAGTTGGAAAACCCAAAGTGGCTCCAACTTTTTCTCCATCGATAACAACACCGTTTAAAGAAAAATTGTATCCCAAATAAGAGTTTGCAATTTCTATTTTCCCATCGTTTAAAGCATTTCTTGTTTTGGTAGAACTTACTGCAACATCATTTAAGTTTTGAGCCGGAATCTCTTCCAATTCAAAACCAAACATATCTCCATATTCTTGTAACTGCTCAAAGTCTCCCTCTCTGTTTTTTCCAAAATGATGATCATAACCAATGATTAATTTGGAAATATTAAGTTTGTTCACCAAAACATCTCTCACAAATTCAAAGGCAGATAATTTTGAGAATTCTTTGTCAAACGGATGAATAATCAATTCGTCCAGCCCCTGTTTTTCTAATAAATTTGCGCGTTCATTAATGGTATTGATCATTTTAATATCGCTCCCCTTTTGCAATACCATTCTAGGATGTGGAAAAAAGGTAAGCAATACCGAAGTCTCATTTTTCTTTGCGGAAGCTGTACGTAATTGTTCTATGATTTTTTGATGTCCAATATGAACTCCATCAAAAGTACCAATAGTGACAACGGTTTTTTTTGAGGTTGAGAAATTCGATAAATTATGAGTGGTTTTCAAGAGTACAAAAAACAATTAAGATATCGGCAAAGATATGTTTTTTATAGAAACCGAATTATAGTACGCTTTAAAGTTTCCTTTTTTGCAATTTGAATTATAAAGTTTAATTTTACCCAAAACTCCAGTAAAATTAATATGAGAGATACTTACTTTTTAAGAGTTAGTTTAGGATTTGTTTTTTTATTCTCTAGTTTGGTGATTCAAAGTCAGAAACTATGGGTAAAATCTACAGAACAGCACTCCTATAAGATTCAGAATAGTAAACTAAAATCAATTCCAAAAAACAAACTCAACTATAAATTAGATGTAAATAATTTGCGAAAGAAATTAGCAGAAGTTGATTCTTTTCGAAGTAAAACGTCTAAAAACAAATCGGCTAAAATTGAATTTCCAAATTCAAACGGAGAAATGGAGTTTTTTATGGTTAAAGAAGCCTCTGTTTTTGAGCCAGAACTACAAAACCGCTTTCCGACTATTAGATCTTATGTGGGTGTGAGTGAAACCGCAACAATTCGATTTAGCATCTCCAATCAAAAAGGATTGAGCCTTACCTATACTTCTGGGAAACATTTTGGATTTATTGAAAGAGATTTTGATAATAATTATATTGTTTATAATAGGTCGAATGACAAATCAACTCGAAATAAATTTGAATGTTTAACTGTTGATGATATTTCAAATTTAAAAACAAATTCTGCAAAAACCACAAATCAAAAAACTGCTGATGACGGTGTTTTAAGAACATATCGATTGGCATTATCTGTAACGGCAGAATATACAGAATACCATTTTGGAGGAACTGTTGGCTCTGGCGAAGAAGCAGCGGCAAAAGCGTCTGCTCTTGCTGCAATGAACGCTACGATAACAAGGGTAAACGGAATTTATGAACGTGATTTTGCCGTTCACCTTTCTTTGATTGCAGGTGTTGATGATTTAATCTATACCAATCCAACTACAGATCCGTATTCAGATTATAAAAACAGGAAAAATTGGAATGCAGAATTGCAGAATAACTTAACCTCGGTTGTTGGAAATCCAGGATATGATGTTGGACATTTATTTGGACATGCTGGCGGAGGAGGAGATGCCGGCTGTATTGGTTGCGTCTGTCAAGACAATTTAAAAGGAAGTGGATACACTTCCCCTGTTGATGCTATACCCGAAGGAGATCGATTTGATTTAGACTATGTTTCTCACGAATTAGGGCATCAATTTGGAGCAAATCATACATGGACAACCACTGAGAACGGCCCAGGCAACGAAGGCACCGGAGCCAACTTAGAACCCGGAAGCGGCTCTACCATAATGGGTTATGCCGGAATTACAACTTCAAATGTTCAATCGCACGGAGATGATTATTTTCATTTTAAAAACATAGAGCAGGTAACTAATTTTGTAAAAACAACGACTTGCGATACAGAAACAATATTGACACAGAATTTACCGGTATCCAATGCGGGTGCAGATTACACCATTCCACATTCTACCGCATTCATACTCACAGGAAATGGTAATTCTGATGGAAACACAACTTATTGTTGGGAGCAAAATGACATAGGAGGTAATGGAGGTGTAGAAACATCGAATCCGAGTGGAACAAATAGGACAGGACCAATGTTTAGATCTTACACGCCATCCATATCACCCGTTCGATATATGCCGAAAATAGAATCGGTATTGAAAGGTAATTTATTTAGCACTTGGGAATCGGTTGCCAGTATTTCTAGAGATTTAAACTTTAAATTAACCGTTAGAGATAATGTTGTTGGCGGGGGACAAAATGCAATTGATGAAATGGCAGTAACGGTTGATGGCAATTCAGGGCCATTTGTAGTCACTTCTCAAAACACGAAAAATATTATTTGGACAAGTGGCACCTTAGAGACAATTACTTGGGATGTAGCAGGAACAAATTCAGCACCAATAAATACTTCAAACGTAAAAATCTCACTATCCATTGATGATGGAGAGACTTATACTGAATTAATAGCAAGTACCCCAAATGACGGAAGTCAGGAAATAAGAGTTCCTAATACTGCAGCACCCTTTTGTAGGCTGATGATACAGGCAGTAGATAACATATATTTTGCGGTAAACACAACCACTTTCGCTATAGGATATTACGTAAAAACTACAGAAACCTGCACCGTTTATACGAGTACAAATTCTTTGGCAATACCAGATAGTATAGGAGAGGATTATCCGGGTCCATTGATCTCAGACACTGTTAATGTGACAGGTATTGGAGAAATTACCGATGTAAATATAACCGTAGACATAACACATGCCTATTCAAATGATTTGTTATTACAAATAGAGCACCCCGACGGAACAAAAATCACTTTATTCAATAGAGATTGTAGTGATGAACAAGGAATTCAAATTCAATTTGATGATGATGGTGGTTTAATAGTGTGTCCTGGAGACCCAAATGAGATTGATGGAACTTATCGTTCTTCGGACGAACTAAGTATATTTAATAATAAAAATCCTAATGGAAATTGGCGGTTACACTTAACCGATTATTATGCCGGAGATATAGGAAGATTAAATTCTTGGAAAATTGAAGTGTGTTCTAAAATAGTGGTTACTATTCCTATTGGAGACCTTCCACCGGGAGAATTGTTTATATATCCAAACCCTACAAGTGAATATGTAAATATCTCTTTAAATTCTGATAATAATGAAGATATGTATATCTCGTTATTTGATATGGAAGGAAAGCTAATTCTTCAAGAAAAAAAGACTTTTACACCTAATATAATAAATACAACCTTTTATTTTGGCAGCATTTCTCAAGGAATTTACGTTTTACACATTACCCAAGGAGCAGAATCCATTTCAAATAAATTAATTGTAAAATAAAAGTTTTCTCTCTTACTCGTCTAAAATCAATGATTAGTGTTTTTTTCGAAAAATGTTGTTTTATTTGAAACAGTAACTGATGCTCAAGTGAGCGATTCAGCACCTATAATAAAGTCTGCCTTTAAAATTAGGAGTAACAAATTTTGGTGGGCAAGAATATTTAAACACTCCAGAAAACGGTTTAATTGGATCGCAACATCTTGCCTTTTGGGAGATTAATCTAGAATATTTAATTAGTTTAAAAAGAGTGTAATAATTAAAAAATTTAAAACGTTTTTCAATTATTAAAATTATAGGACAAACACTTCTTTTTTATAAATGAAATATAACTATATTTGCGTCTTTAAAGCAAAGGGTGAACCTTTGAATTTAAAAATTAACAATAAAAAGTTAAGATAATGGCTAGTATTACAGGTAAAGTATCACAAATAATAGGTCCAGTTATTGATGTGGAATTCGCAGCAGATTCTGATCTTCCAAGAATTTACGATTCATTAGAAATCACAAAAACCGACGGTTCAATCTTAGTATTGGAAGTACAATCACATATTGGTGAAAATACGGTTCGTACTGTTTCTATGGATTCTACAGATGGTTTGAGCAGAGGTCTTGAAGCCGTTGCAACCGGAACACCAATTCAAGTGCCAATTGGAAAAGATATCTACGGACGTCTATTTAATGTAATTGGAGATGCAATTGATGGCTTAGGGAATTTACCTAAATCTGGTAAAGACGGACTACCAATTCACCGTAAAGCGCCTAAGTTTGAAGATTTATCTACAGCAACCGAAGTTTTATTCACAGGTATTAAAGTAATCGATTTAATTGAGCCTTATGCAAAAGGTGGTAAAATTGGATT
>JAGLDM010000440.1 GCA_023145595.1 Flavobacteriaceae bacterium
AATAAATTCGGCTGATGTAATTATACGATTCATCCCTGAACCATCATTATAAGTATCATTTCCTCCAACAGGCGGATAAATATATCCCGTAAATTCAACTCCAGGTTTTTTCTTTCCTGAGCCATTTTCAGAATGACAAAACAAACATTTATCTATATAATATTCTTTTCCAATAACTGTATCTGCTTCATAAACTGGAATGTTTATTTTTACATATCCCTTATATAGTTTTTCTACTTCTTTGGGAACACCATCACTCAACCACTGTATATAAGCAATCATCGCTTGCATTTCATTTCCGTTTTCGGGCAGTACTTTTCCGTTCATAGACCGAACCATGCATCCATTGATTCGTTCTTCCATCGTTCCTATTTTATTTTCTCGTCCTCTAAACTGTGGAAACCGATTCATCACACCAATAAAAGAACCAGAACCAATTTTACGTCCGGCACTTAAATGACAATTATTGCAGGTGAGGTTATTACCTGCGAATCGCATAGCACTATTAGTTGCTAACGGACCAATTAGTTTTGAAGTTTCTGTAATAAGTTGATATCCATATTTAATTTTAGTTCCTAAAGTTCCTTTTGGAACATCAGTAACTAAAGATTTAGGTTTCCAAACAATACTATTTTTAACTGCACTTGATTGAGAAGGAGGCGGAATAAAATAAATTGCTAAAATGGCAATGACATATACTGCCAAAAGGGAACTTAATACATAAATTCCCTTTAAAAGTAATTTTATCTGCTGAACAGACTTTTCCATAACTTGAGGATAAATATAGAATTATGATGAAATCGTTTATCCTACACTAGCATCTATATATGCAATTTTATTTTCTGCTAATCTTCCTAAGACCCATACCCCAGACGGAGCAGACAAAATACCCGGTAGTGTTCCTGCAACAAAATCAGCATACACATCTTCAGTTTTAAGTCCCATTTTTTCGGCAACAAATTGTGCGTTTACTTTTAAGGCCATATTACAAACACAAAAAACAGCCCCCATTTCTTGCAATCCTTTAATTCCTCCCAAACCTGGTAATGGATATGCACCATCTCCATCTTTAGG
>JAGLDM010000441.1 GCA_023145595.1 Flavobacteriaceae bacterium
ACAGAACTTAAATAATTAGGGTTGTGTTTGTTTTCGCTTATATATTCTAATGATTGCTCCTTCCTTATATACCACCCAACAGTTTCCAAGTTTTCACACAACATTTTTACAATTGCTGTTGCCCAACTACCACTTCCAAAAACTGCTATTTTAGGTTTATTTGTCATTTGCATTATTATTTAATTTCAAAAATACTATTTTTCAACTAATATAGTTACGAATTCATATATTTGTCTTCAACATCTAGACAATAATTTTCTAAATATTTTATTCATTGAGCACTATAAAACGGTTTTTTAAAGATACTATTATCTATGGTTTAGCCGCTGTTTTACCGCGTGTTATTAACTTTTTATTGGTTCGTGTTCATACCGACGCACTTCCTCCTGATAGTTTTTCTGAAAACACGTATTTCTATATATGGGCTGCCCTTTTTTCTGTTTTATTAACCTTCGGAATGGAAACCGCCTTCTTCCGATTTTATAGTAAGGAACAACGAAAAGGTGTTTTAATTTCAACAACTTTTGTGAGCATGTTATTTATGGTCGCTGTTTTTATTGTTATTATAAGCGTCTTTTTCGATTCATTCCTGAATTTATTCGACTTTGAAACAAACCCTCTTCGTTTAAGCCTATTCGTTGGTATTTTAGCATTAGACACTATTGCTATGGTCCCTTTCGCCTATTTAAGAGCTTCTAACAAGCCGGTTAAATATGCCGTTATCAAACTGATTAATGTGGCGGTTATTGTTTGTATCACTTTATTAGGTTTAAAATATATTCCAGACCTATTAGAAAGCGGAACAGCACTACCTAGTTTTGTAGAAAACAACTATTATAAAACACCTAAAGTAAATTATATATTTATCGCTAATATTTTTGGAAGCGGAATTTCGTTTGTATTATTACTCCCTTATTTGGTTCGTTTAAAATTTCAATTTGATCCTGTTTTATTGAAAAAAATGCTCGCCTACAGTTGGCCAATTGCAGTTGCTGGAGTGGCTTATGTAATAAACGAAAATCTTGATAAATATTTAATTAAACAATTAGTTGGCGATACCGAAATGGGGATTTATGCCGCCTGTTACAAACTAGCCATTTTTATGAATTTATATATTATGGCATTTAGATTGGGGGCAGAACCCTTCTTTTTTAATTATGCTGATAAAAAAAATGCCAAGGAAACCTATGCTCGAATTCTTAATTATTTTGTAATTATCGGAGCTCTGGTTTTTGTGGGGATTGTGGTTTATATCGATATTCTGAAACAATTATTTATAAATGAAGAATATTGGTCGGCTATTAAAATTGTTCCTGTTGTACT
>JAGLDM010000442.1 GCA_023145595.1 Flavobacteriaceae bacterium
TTTGGGTGGAAGACCGGATTCGAACCGGCGACCCTCGGTACCACAAACCGATGCTCTAACCAACTGAGCTACAACCACCGTGTAACTTTCGGGTGCAAATGTACGTTTTTTACTAAGCTTCAGCAAGATTTTTTGACGAAAAAGTTAAATTAAATCATCTAACTTTTCAATTGCTACAAATCTCTCAACAGTAAACCCTTCTGCATATTCTTTCCCTATTAACCTTCCTAAATCTTTTGCTCTATAAGTTACACTATCTAAAAAATTCTTATTAGATATTGGCGAATTAGGTTCTGTGCTTTTAGGATCGTAAAACTGAGAACTATAAGCTTTAACCGCATCAATTTTAGTTTGAATAAAATCAGAAATATCTACAACAAAATCAGGTTCAATGGTATTCCATTGAATATAATGATACACATGTTTTGGCCTCCATGCATCCTGAACAATTCCATCTAACGAAGTTTCTATTCGTCGTAACCCTGCTAAAAAGCAAGCGTCTGAAACCAACTGACTTCCTTTTTGATGATCAATATGTCGATCTTCAACAGCATTACACAATACAATGCTTGGTTTATATTTGCGAATCATCTTAATTACTTCTAATTGATGCTGTTTGTCATTTACAAAAAAAGCATCAGCGAAATTTAGGTTTTCTCTAAACTCAACTTTTAAAACATTGGCTGCATTTTCAGCTTCTTTATCTCGAATAGCAGCAGAACCTCTTGTTCCTAGTTCTCCCCTAGTCAAATCTAAAATTCCAACTTTCTTTCCTAAAGAAATTTCTTTTGCAATAGTCGCTCCACAACCCAATTCAACGTCATCTGGATGCGCCCCAATGGCTAGAATATCTATTTTAGTTTCTATCATAAAACAAATATACTAAAATTAGCTTTTCATTCACAACCGATTTATTTTTATTACTACCTTCGCCTTATGATAAAAGTGGTTGTTCTAGGTAGTGGGAATATTGGGTATCATCTTTCAAAAGTATTCCTTTCTTCAAATAATATTGATCTAATTCAAGTTTATAGTAGAGATATTAATTCCGTTGAGTACCTGACAGGAAAGGTTCCTATAACAGATTCTATTGAAACTATTTTAGATGCCGACATCTATATTCTTGCGATTTCTGATCGTTCAATTTCTGATTTCTCTAAATTACTTAAAGTAAAAAATAAATTGGTTGTTCATACATCTGGAACTGTATCTATTAACAATATTCAGTGTTTAAACAAAGGAGCTTTTTATCCGGTTCAAACCTTTTCAAAAGAAAGAGAACTTGATTTCAGTCATATTCCTATTTGCATTGAAACAACAGTGGGAAAAGATTTAATTCTACTCAAAAAACTAGCCTCCTCTATTTCAAAAGAAGTATATGTCATTGACTCTTTACAGCGTAAGAAGATTCATCTTGCGGCAGTGTTTGTCAATAATTTCACAAACCATTTGTACGAAATAGGAAGAGAAATTTGTGAAGAAAATTCTATTCCGTTTGAAATATTACTACCTATAATAAAAGAAACTGCTGAAAAGTTAAATACTTGTAGTCCGCTAGATGCTCAAACCGGACCTGCAAAAAGGAAAGACAGCGTTACCACTGACGAACAAGTAAAACAATTGGCCCCTAATAATGCCCAAATTTATTCAATTTTAACCCAATCTATTTTAAAAAAACACAATCCAAATGAGTATTAGTTATAAAGAGATATTGCCACAAATTAACACCTTTATTTTTGATGTAGATGGCGTTTTTACCGATGGCTCTGTACATATTTTAGATAACGGAAAACTCGCAAGAACAATGAACGCTAAAGATGGTTATGCCATTATATGTGCTGTTGAAGCGGGGTACAAAGTCTGTGTTATTTCTGGGGGAGATGACGAAAATGTTCGAACACGTTTTGAACGATTAGGAGTTACTGACATCTATTTAGGCACGCTTCATAAAACAATACAATTCAATGAATTACTTTCAAAATATAATTTAAAGTCCGAAAATGTATTATACATGGGTGATGACTTACCTGATTTTCCCGTAATGGAGTTAGTTGGCTTACCCTGCTGCCCAAAAGATGCGGTTCCAGAAATTCATAATATATCTAAATATATTTCTCATAAAAATGGAGGAAAAGGATGCGTTAGAGATGTTATTGAGCAAGTTATGAAGGTTCAAGATAAATGGAATAAAACAATACCTATTCTCAAAACACCTCAAGTCGAAACAACGTTATAAATTCTGCTTCTTTCTTTTATTACTTATACCCCAGTTTTATTACTATCGATTGGTCAGGCCTGTTTTAAAATACAAGATAACTGATTTTCATATATAATTAATTCACTTACTCATTGCTTTACCGTACCTTTACATCGTGAATATATCTAACTCCTTTAAAGGTTATTTATTAGCCTTCGTTTCCGTTATTGCTGTTTCTAATGTTTATATATTTAGTAAAATAGCCTTAAACGAAGTTAGTTTACCTCAATTTGGAGTGTATTGGTTTGCCTTTGGCTTGTTGTGGGTTTTATTATATGCTTGGCACCAAAAATCTTTCACATTATTTAAGGTCTTATCTCGTCGCTACTATTGGATTCTATTATTTCTAGGGCTTACACAAGTTGCCTCAACTTACTTTTTCTTTAAAGCTATTTATACTATTTCAAACCCTACTATTGTATCGTTTATAGGCAATATTGCTCCAGCCTTTATTATTACCTTGAGTTTTTTTATCTTAAAAGAACGATTCACCCCATTAGAGTTTTGGGGGATATTACTTGCTATTACAGGAGCCTTTTTAATTAGTTATAAAGGGAGTGGAAGTATTGATAATATGTTTATTGAAGGTGCTCAATACGTGTTATACACAAGTATCTTAAATGCCATTAATGCAATTATTATTAAGAAAACGATAAAGAAAATTCACCCTACTATTTTAACCATTAACAGAAGTCTGTTTTTACTTGTGTTTTCAATAATTGCTCTTATCATCCTTCAGGAAACATTAATAATCCCGATAAGTGCTCTTAAAAACATTTTTATAGGCTCCCTTTTAGGCCCTTTCCTAACAGTGATTGCTGGTTATTTAGCCCTGCAATATATTCCCCTTTCTAGTAAAGCCATCATTGCAAGCACAAAAGGATTGTTTGTGTTGATAGGCTCTTATCTTTATTTTGGAGAGTTCCCAAATACTTCTGCCTTACTAGGAGGACTCGCAACTATTTTAGGTGTATTATTAATTGCTTTCGCTAAAATAAAATTTCAGAAATCCCTTTCATAGTTTTCTTAACTTGATTCTTAACGCTAAGAGAATTTCTTAAAACCAAACCACTGCAAATTAGTTAATTATACGTGAATTCATGGCGTGAGAAAATTATTCTATGAAGATGAATAGATAGATGAGTTTTCAATACTTCCTATTGAAATCAATAAGTTTCGGCTACATTTGAAGCGTAATTTTTCTCAAAAAAACAAAAAGAATGAATTATTGAATCAACGCTTTATTTATTTCCTTAACCAACCCTGGGCCTTCGTAAATAAATCCGGTAAACACTTGCACTAAATCTGCTCCTGCATCTATTTTTTCAAGAGCATCTTCTGCTGAATGAATTCCGCCGATTCCAATTATAGGAAAGGCTTTGTTTGATTTTTCTGATAAAAACCGAATTACAGCAGTACTTCTGTCTTTAACTGGCAGTCCGCTTAAACCACCGTTTCCTATTTCTTCTAATCGTTTTTCGGAAACTTTTAATCCAGTACGATTCGTAGAAGTATTTGCTGCTATTACACCATCTATTTTGGTTTCTGCAACGATATCAATAATTTCTTGTAATTGAACTTCATTCAAATCTGGGGCTATTTTCAAAAGAATAGGTTTGCTTTTACTCCCTTTCTCCCCTGCAGAACTGATTAATTTATTTTCAGTTTGAACCGCAGTAATCAATTCAATTAAATAATCTTTATCTTGTAATTTAGCCATGCTCCCCACATTTGGACAACTCACGTTTAACACGAAATAATCTACATAAGAATGTAATTGTCTAAAACATGTTAAATAGTCCTCTGTATATTTAGCAGGTGTACTATTCGTCATTTTTCCGAGATTTCCACCAATAATTAAAGAAGAATTCCGGTTTCTCAATCGTTTTGAAATAGCAACTACACCTTCATTATTAAACCCCATTCTGTTGATAATTCCTTTATCACTTTTCAAACGAAACAAACGTTTTTTAGGGTTCCCCTCTTGTGGCTCTGGAGTAACTGTACCTATTTCTATAAAACCAAATCCGAAACTTCCCAATTCACTAATAAGAACAGCATTTTTATCAAACCCTGCTCCTAGTCCAACCGGATTCTTAAATTTTAGCCCGAAAAGGTTCCGCTCCAAACTTTTATCTTCAATCGTATATAGACTTTTAACTATTGATTTTACAAAGGGAAGTTTAAAACTAATTTTCAGAAGAGAAAACGTAAAATGATGCACCTTTTCTGGGTCAAATAAAAATAATATAGGTCTTATGAGTAGTTTGTACATATGTTCCTCCTTTTGTCATTCCTGCAAAGGCAGGA
>JAGLDM010000443.1 GCA_023145595.1 Flavobacteriaceae bacterium
TTGCTCCAACTGGTGTTGCTGCAATTAATGCAGGAGGTGTTACTATTCATTCGTTTTTTCAAATGCCTTTTGGTCCAATTGTGCCAGAAACGGTTCAGAATAAAGCCGATCAACGTAGATTTAATAAAACGAAAATTGATATTATTAGATCGTTAGATTTAGTAATTATTGATGAAATTAGTATGGTTCGTGCTGATTTATTAGACGGTATTGATCAGGTGCTGAGACGTTATAAGGATAGGAACCGAGTTTTTGGCGGAGTACAGGTGTTGATGATTGGTGATTTACAACAGTTAGCTCCCGTTGTAAAAGAACAAGAATGGGCCTTACTAAGACCTTATTATAATACCCCATTCTTTTTTAGTAGCAATGCTTTTCAGCAATGCAATGCCATCAGTATAGAATTAAAACATATTTATAGACAAGATAATGCACGATTTATTAAGATTCTTAATGAGATTAGGAATAACAATCTTTCTAAGGAATTGGCAGCTGAATTGAATGAACGTTATTTGCCAGATTTTGTTCCAGAAAAGGATGCAGGTTATATTACATTGACCACCCATAACAATCGAGCAAATGATATGAATTTAACCGAGTTGCAAAAGTTGACAGGTAAGAGTTCTTATTATAGCGCAATCGTTTCTGGTAAGTTTCCAGAATTCTCTTTCCCTACTCATGAAAAGTTGGAATTGAAAAAGGGAGCACAAGTCATGTTTATTAAAAACGATAGTAGTCTTGAAAAGCGGTACTTTAATGGCAAGATTGGTAAAATTATAAGTTTAACTTCTGATGAAATTATAGTGCGTTGTCCTGGAGATGCTGAAGATATTGTGACTACATCAGAGATTTGGGAAAATGTTAGTTATAAAATCAATGATGACACCAAAGAAATTATAGAGAATAAGGTGGGGAGTTTTGAACAAATTCCGTTGCGATTGGCATGGGCAATAACTATTCATAAGAGTCAAGGATTAACATTTGAAAAAGCAATTATTGATGCACA
>JAGLDM010000444.1 GCA_023145595.1 Flavobacteriaceae bacterium
GGATTATCATTCACTACCTCATTCCAACCATAAGAACCAGAGGCTGAAATTGTAGGCATCCAACCAGATTTCCCTATGGCTATATCAAAATTACTCAGTTCCAAGCCTTTATTAACTTGCAATAAAATAATATTATTACTTAAAGAACTCTCTAGCAGTGAATTAACATCCAATCCAAGTATGTATTCTACATCTGTTTCAATCTCAAAATCAATAATAGAGATTTCTCGACCAAGAGCTACGTTTAAATTCCGTTTCGCATTGATTAGTTGGCGTTTACTATCTAAATAATTAATACTATCATTATGCGTATCAACCTCTGCATTTAAAGCATCTAATTTAGTCGCTTGCCCAAATTCTACTGCATAAGTACTTCTTAATAATCGACGCTTAGAGATCTCTAACGTTGCTTTCTGATTCTTCTCATTCTCTGTTAATCGAGCAACTTCGTAATATGTAAAATATAAATTTAGTATTGTATTTTCAATAACCTGCCTTGCCTGTAACTCCGACAAATTATAGATTTCCTTTAACTTAGAATAATTATATTTTCTATTCAATCCATCAAACAACACATAATTAATACCTACTGAAGCATTATAATTGAAAGTAACAGCATCTTTTACCTCTATAGTAGTACCGTCTTGTGCTTCCAGTTTATTACTACTATTTGCATAACCTGCACCACTATTTACTGAGGCTGTAGGAAGAAATCCCGAGTTATAAATACTGGCATTATTTTCAGCTATTTCAACATTTTTTTGAGTAACCTGTATATCATAATTTTGCTCAAGAGCAATTTTAATAGCATCATCTTTTGTCAATAAATTTTGACTTTGGGTTTTTATTGAAATTACCAATAATGCAACTATATAAATATATCTTTTCATTCTCTTTTCTTTTATTCTATTTCTGCAGCGATTTGTTCATTTTCTAATTCTTTTACTGCCCGCTCTACTTCTTCTTTGCTTGGTTTTTTACCTGTCCACAGCCATTTTGTATATACTTTCGAATAGTTTGCTATTGATAACATTACAGGTAAAATAAACAATGTTAATACTGTTGCTATAATTATTCCATAGGCAATTGCTATTGCCATCGGAATTAAAAATTGCGCTTGTCTGCTCGTTTCAAAAATTAAAGGAGACAAACCTGCCACTGTCGTTATGGTCGTTAAGAATATTGCTCTAAATCGTGATTTACCCGCTTCAAATAGCGCATCATTAAAGAGCAGACCTTGCTTTAAATACCCATTGAATTTACTAATAAGAACCAATCCATCATTTACCATAATACCCATTAAGGCAATGATTCCCAACATTGATAAAATATTGATTGCAAATCCGTGAAAATAATGGCCCCATGCCACTCCAATTAAACTGAATGGAACCATTAAAAGGAGCATAAAAGGTTGTCCGAATGAGCGAAATGTAAATACGATCACTATATAAATCAACAGTAAAATAACACTTCCAGCAATTGGAATGGATTTAACCAATTTAGATTTTTCTCTATTCTGACCTTCATACAAAGCCGTAACGGAGGGGAATTTCGATTTTATTTCAGGCATAATTCGCCCTTTAATATCTTCTAAAATATCCGTAGTACTCACTTCTTTTCCTTTAATATCGGCTTCTACTCTTATTTCTCGCTGACCTTCAACGTGATTTATAGCAATTTCACCACGTTCAATTTCATAGGAAACAATTTCAGATAAAGGAACACGATCTCCCGATGGAGTCGTAATTTTCATATTATCCATATTCTTTATTGAAGAACGTTCTTCTCTATTATAGCGCACCCAAACTTTTATTTCATCTTGACCACGCATAAATCGTTGAACCTGCAATCCGAAGAAACCACTACGCACCTGAGACATGACATCATTAAGTGTTAAGCCCAATAAATAAGCATTGTCTTTCAACTTTATTTTAATTTCTTTAATTCCCTTTGGATCATTGTCCGTAATATCTTTTAAAACGGCTATTTTTTGTAATTCGGATTTCAATTCGAGTTTCGCCAATTTCAATTCTTCAATATTATTACTCAATAAAGAAACAGAAACTGGGCTCCCTCCAAAATTACCTCCACCTCCAAACACCAAAGACTCTGTACCATAAACATGACCAACTCTGGCACTAATAGAATCACCTATAATGTTCGCGGCAAACGACCTATTCTCTCCCGGAACCAAATTAAGGCTCAAAGAAGCTGCTGATGCACCTGGGCCAATTCGCTTAATAATATTTTCAATTACCGGCACTTCACTTTTATAATGTTTGGTGAATTCCTTTTCAACCTCCCATGCCTTTTTTTCAATCATCGTAATAATTGAGTCTGTGATTTTTTCATTGGTTCCTTGAGGCATTGTTAAATTGATAGAAACCCGATCACTTGCTATATTCGGAAACAGCGTGGTTCTAATAATTCCGCCTTGAATTGCACCAAGAGTAATTAAGAAAAAAGCAACTGGAACCATTAAAGAGAAAAACTTGTTCTCAATAACAAAACGCAATGCTGGAGCGTATAAACGATCTCGCATAAAATCCATTAGCCGTTCTGCATATTTATTAAAAGCATATTGTTTTTGATTTTGACTCAATGCTTTTGAATGGGCAACGTGTGCAGGAAGTATTATCAACGCTTCAATTAATGAAATGGACAATGTTAAGGCTACAACAGTTGCTACTTCACTAAAGAACTCCCCTATTCTACTATCTAAAAAGAAGAATAATGAAAATGCCAATACGGTTGTTGTAATTGCTGATATAATAGGTGGAACGACTTCCATAGTCCCATCAATCGCTGCCTGAATTGGACTTTTCCCTTTTTCATAATGCTGATAAATATTCTCTCCAATCACAATCCCATCATCTACCAGTATTCCGATCACAATAATCATTCCAAAAAGTGAAAGCACATTGATTG
>JAGLDM010000445.1 GCA_023145595.1 Flavobacteriaceae bacterium
AAAGTGTATTCTTATCTTAAAAAACACACAAAGGTACGGTTTTAAATAGAGTTTTTGAAAGGTAAAAATGATTCTTGTAGTTTGTTTTAACAAACTTTTATAAATGATGCTAAATTTAATAACTTCAATGTTTTAAATTTGCTAGAACTATGGCTACAAACTATTTTAAAAAATCGCTTCCAATAATTATTATCATGACTGTTTTTTCGGTGGTAATGGTTACATTTATTTATTCTTTCTTAAATCCAGAAAAAAGATTACCGGTCTACAATCCTGCGGATGTAAACCCGAGATTGGTAGATGAATCTTTACTTCATGTACGCAACAATCATAAAATCGCTGATTTCTCGCTAATAAATCAGAATGGAGAAATAGTTAATCAAAAGGACTATGAAGGTAAAATATATGTAACCGATTTTTTCTTTACGAGGTGTCAAACCATTTGCCCAATTATGACAACGAATATGGCGAAAGTTCAAACAGCATTTGAAACCGATGACAGTGTATTATTGCTTTCACATTCGGTAACTCCAATTATGGATAGCATTCCCGTTTTACGAGATTATGCAGATAAAAGACATGTGATTGACTCCAAATGGAACATTACCACTGGAGATAAAAAACATATTTATGATTTAGCCAGAAAAAGTTACTTTGTCGTGTTTGATGAAGGGGATGGTGGAATTCAGGATTTTATTCATACAGAAAATTTTGTTTTGGTGGATACAAAAAGAAGAATTAGAGGTTTTTATGACGGGACCGATTCAGCTTCAATTAATCAATTAATTGAAGACATAAAACTACTTCAAAGGGAGTCTAAAAAGAAGTGACAATTATCTTACTTTAGAATGATTCTAATTTAGTATATTTGCATTCTAATTAGAGATCGCTTTATGCAGACTATTGCAACATTAGAAAAGGGAGAAAAGGGAATTATTCAAGATTTTGAAATTGATACAATTCCGTTGAAATTAATTGAAATGGGCTGCCTACCGGGCAATTCAATAGAGTTAGTTCAGCTTGCTCCATTTCATGATCCTTTATATCTTAATATAAACGGAAGTTATGTGGCAATTAGAAAAGAAACTGCAGAACAAATTTTAATTGAAAAAATTAACTGAAATATTTTATGAGTACTGAAATTCTGAAAGTAGCACTCATAGGAAACCCGAATACAGGTAAAACCTCCGTGTTTAATCATCTTACCGGTCTCAATCAACATGTTGGAAATTACCCTGGAGTTACAGTCGAAAAAAAAGTAGGCTATTGTAAATTAGCAAATCACAAAAAGGCGAAGGTCATTGATCTACCTGGCACTTATAGCTTAAACGCTTCTTCATTGGATGAAAGTGTGGTGATTGAATTGCTAATGAACAAGAATGACGAAGACTATCCAGATGTTGCCGTTGTGGTTTGTGACGTTGAAAATTTAAAGCGAAACCTACTCCTATTCACTCAGATAAAAGATTTAGAAATTCCGACAATATTAGTCATTAACATGTCTGATAGAATGAAACGCAAAGGAATTTTTCTTGATATTCCTGTTTTAGAAAAGGAATTAAACACAAAAATAGCTTTAACAAGTTCTCGTGAAAATTTAGGAATCGATGAGATTAAAAATTTGTTACTGCAACATAAGAGCTTGCCAAAAGAGTCCTGTTTTGAAACAGCCAAAATTGACAAAGTATATTTTGAAGGATTGCAAAAAACCTTTCCAAATCAGTCCTTGTATAAACTTTGGTTGGTTATTACTCAAGACGTGAGTTTTGGGAAAATTGAAAAAAATACAATTAAAGATGCGTCTTCATTTACAACAAAATCGAAATCAGAATTAAAAAGATTACAGCAAAAAGAAACCATTAACAGGTATAAATTTATCAATGATGTTCTTAAAAAAGGATATTCCGTTGATAAATCAAAAGCAACAGACTTACGAAGTAAATTTGATCGTGTTTTAATGCACCATGTATTTGGATATGTGATATTTTTCGGGGTATTATTACTCATCTTTCAAGCGATGTTTGACTGGAGTAGTGTGGCAATGAACTTCATTGATTCATCTTTTGCGTCCTTGGCAAATTGGGTAAACAACACCTTACCCCCTGGAATGTTTACTGATTTATTGGCAGACGGAATTATTGCTGGTTTAAGCGGAATTGCAATTTTTATTCCTCAAATAGCATTTTTGTTTTTGTTTATTTCTGTGCTGGAAGAAACGGGATATATGAGCCGTGTGGTCTTTTTAATGGACCGTATTATGCGACGATTTGGTTTGAGTGGTAAGAGTGTAGTTCCTTTAATTTCTGGAACTGCTTGTGCGATTCCTGCGATTATGGCAACCCGAAATATTGAAAATTGGAAAGAGCGGTTGATTACCATTTTAGTAACTCCGTTTATAACCTGCTCTGCTAGATTACCAGTGTATGCAATTATAATTGCTTTGGTAATTCCAGATCAACGAGTACTATGGATTTTTAATGTACAGGGGCTCACTTTAATGGGTTTGTATTTATTAGGATTTATTTCTGCAATCATTGCCGCTTATATTTTAAATAAGACCTTAAAAATTAAGAGCAAGACTTATTTTGTAGTTGAAATGCCGAACTATAAATTACCGCTGTTTAAAAATGTTGCGATCAATGTACTTGAAAAAATAAGGACCTTTGTATTTGAAGCAGGTAAAACAATTTTAGCCATTTCTATTATTTTATGGTTCTTGGCGTCTTATGGGGCTGGAGAAAAATTCAATAATGCGGAGGAAATTATAAAAACAGAAACTGCAACTCAAAATTTGAAAGCAGAGGATCTAGAACATCAAATATCCGCTTATAAATTGGAACATTCCTATATAGGAATT
>JAGLDM010000446.1 GCA_023145595.1 Flavobacteriaceae bacterium
ATGTTTACTTCAAGAGCAGAATACAGAACCTTACTGAGGCAAGATAATGCGGATTTGCGTCTAACTAAAAAAGGGTTCGATTTAGGTTTGGCGAGTAAAGTGCGTCTAGATCGAGTTCAGGTAAAACAAGAAAAGACAGATTTGTTTGTGAAGTTTTTACAAGATACAAGCATTAAGCCAGGTGAAATAAACGAGACGTTGATTGCAAATAATACGGCTGTTATTTCACAACCGATGAAGATGATTCGTATTGCTACACGTCCGCAAATTACCTTCGCAGATTTGGCGAAGATTGAAAGTTTTTCAAAGTTTATTATTGATAATGATATTGATAAGGAAATTGAAGAGCAGGCAGAAATTCACGTAAAATATTCTGGTTATATAAACAAAGAAAAGAACAATGCAGATAAGTTAAACCGACTTGAAAACGTAAAGATTCCTTCTAGTTTTGATTACAATAAATTGAAAGCAGTTTCAATAGAAGCGAAGCAAAAACTAACAAAGATTAAGCCAGCCACAATTGCACAAGCAAGTAGAATTAGCGGAGTATCACCAAGTGATATTTCGGTACTGTTAGTTTATATGGGGCGATAGGTTCCACGTGGAACGATACAGCAAAAAAACGAATTCAATATAAAAAGTTAGGGCTAATTATAATAAAGTCGGAACTGAACGAACCTTGATAAAATGCAAAAGGAAATATATTTAACATGTAAAGATCATACCGTTTCTGGCGAACAATTTCAGTTGTTATATGATAAGGAACGGGATATGTTAATTACGCACCCAGCACCTGCAGTTTGCGATTTGGGGAAATACTACGAAAGTGAAGAATATATTTCTCACACCGATTCCAAGAAATCTTTTTTTGATAACATCTATCAATTAGTAAAGACATATACAATTTCAAAAAAAGTAAAAATGTTACGGGGTTTTTGTGACCCTAAAGAAAGTGAAAAATCAATTTTAGATATTGGATGTGGAACAGGGGACTTTATGGTTGCTTGTAAAAAAAACGGATTTCAGGTTTATGGAATAGAGCCTTCTAAAAAAGCAAAAGAAATAGTTACTTCTAAAATTAAAGCAGATTTGTTTGATGACATTTCTAATCTTGATGCTCAAAAATTTGATGTTATTACAATGTGGCATGTATTAGAACATGTTCCTAATTTTAAAGATTATATTTCTAAATTAAAAACACTTTTAAAACCAAACGGAACATTAATTATTGCTGTGCCAAACTTTAAAAGTTACGATGCTAATTATTATAAAGAGTTTTGGGCAGCTTATGATGTGCCAAGACATTTATCGCACTTTTCAAAAAAAGCAATTTCTAAATTGTTTTTAAAAGAAAAAATGGAAGTCGTAAAAATTCTTCCAATGAAATTTGATTCTTATTATGTTTCATTGTTAAGTGAAAAATATAAAACAGGAAGTACTAATTTTTTAAAAGCAATCTATATTGGTTTTATGTCTAATTTAAAAGCAACCCAATCGAAAGAGTACTCTTCCTTAATTTACATCATTAAAAAGACCAAATAGTTAATTTAAACATTATTTGAGGAGGTTTGTTGACTTTACCACTCAATTACCTTAAGGTTTCTTTAAGCGCCTTAAAACAAGTCTGTTTTTACGTGCTTAAAATCAATTTATTTTATAAAGGCATGAGTTTCATATAAATATTATTTATTTGCTTTAAAATGTTTGATTTGTCTATATTCGCCACTTAATAGGTTCTAACAAAATATAAATTAAAAAAAATGAAAAAATTATCAGTTTTAGTTATTCTAACAATTTTAATGGCGTCATGTACGCAATCAAAAATAGGTTATGTAGATGTAAGAGAAGTAATGGATGATTATGATGCCGCAAAATCTGTTGAGGTTGCATTAAAATTAGAACAAGAGCAAATTACAAAGTCTCTAGACAGTCTTACAATACCGTTTCAAGAAAAAGTTAAAGAGTTCTATGCAAAATCTAATAACATGTCTGCTAGCCAAAGAGTAAAAGAGGAGCAAGCATTACAACAAGAGGGTCAACAAATTCAGCAGCAACAGCAACAAGTACAACAATACTTACAGCAAAAAGGCGCTGCAGAAATTGAGAAGTTAACAAAGAAAATTGATAGTACAGTGGCCGCATACGCTTCTAAAAACAAGTATCAAATGATTCTAGCGACTCAAGGTAACGGACAGGTAATTTATGGTGATGACAGCGTAAATATTACCGAAGCGGTTATTGATGTACTAAACGCTGAGAGTGAGTTATCAGAAAAGTAAAAAGATTAAAAATTAACTAGGAAGGCCTATTGTAATCAATGGGTCTTTTTTATTGCAACAAAGCCAAACCTAATATGCTGATAATAAAGTAGATAGATATATTTACAGCGCCATTATAGTCTTTTGCAAGTCGCTGACCAATCAACATAAAAATTAAAGAAACAGAAGAAATTTCTACACCTAAAAGCGCCATATCATAACGGTCTAAAACGCTGATTTGATAAATACCTAAAATCATAAGTGTACTAGCTATAATTTCTAGCACTAATAATATTAATAGCAGTATAGGAACACTGTTTTTTAGAGGAGAAACTTCAAAATGCTTTTTAATAAAGGAAACGGTTCCGCTCCAATCTGTAATTTTTTCTACACTAGAAATTACGAAGGTTATAATTAGAAATACTAATACGAAAATGGTTGCAGGCTGTTGATTAAAAATTCCCATTTGTTATTGTTTTGTATGTAATAAACGGGTTAGTTTTATAGATAAATCGAGTAAAATTAATTTTCCATTCCCGTTGCGCTCTATATGGTACATGGCATCATTCAATTCTTTATTGATTTGAACGATATTTTGACCATGAACGAAAGGTGCAAACTTTTTAAGTTGAAAACTCTCCGATTTCGTTTCTAAAAACACCAAACTCGGTGCTTTATAGTTTAGCAATAACGCTTGTCTAAAAAACTGTAAGCAATAGGTCAAAAATTGCTTTTGTGTCTCTCTGCCGGCTTTTCCAATAGCATCACTCCAATCTATGAGTTCTTTAATAACAGAGGCATTTCCCTTTGCTCTAAATGCAGCACGTACCCATATTATAAACCATTCTTCAAAAAGAAGGTCAGAGGAATCATTTCGGTACAAATGAATTGCCTTATTCAAGTTTCCATCTGCTTGATACGCTATTTTTAGCGCTTCATTGTCAGAAGCACCCTCGCGTTGTTTAAGTCCGTCGGCAATATCTTTATTACTTAAAACAGGAAAATGTAAAACCTGACAACGAGAACGGATGGTTGCTATAATTTGTTCTTCATTTTCAGCTAATAAAAGAAGCACTGTTTTTTCTGGAGGCTCCTCAATCAGTTTTAATAATTTATTAGCGGCTCCTAAATTCATTTTTTCGGCCATCCAAATAATCATTACTTTATAACCTCCTTCGTATGATTTTAACACCAATGATTTTCCAATCGCCTTTGCCTCTTCAACATTAATTATACCCTGTTTTTTTTCAACACCAATTGTTTCGAGCCAATTGAAAATGTTTCCATAAGGTTGCTCTTTTACAAACTGTCGCCATTCTTCACTAAAGAGGCTACTTACTACTTTAGAGGCTGATTTGATCTTGTCATTATTTGTTACAGGAAAAGAAAAATGCAGATCAGGATGTGATAAATTATCACATTTTAGATTGCAAGACTCATTGTTTTCGTTATCTAAACAAAGTAAAAAACGAGCATAAGCAATTGCCATCGGCAGTGTACCAGAACCTTCTTTACCAACAAATAATTGTGCATGCGGAATTCGACCATTTTTTGCAGATTGTTGCAAATGATTTTTAATATTTTCTTGACCTAAAATTTCTGAAAAGCGCATAGCACAAATATAGCAAATTGGGATTAGCAAAAAGAATATAGAATCACTATCTTTGCAGCCATATAATCATATAAATAAATACAATTATGCCAACGATTACTGATTTTAATTTTCAAGACAAAAGAGCAATAATAAGAGTAGATTTTAACGTGCCATTAGATGCCGATTCTAATGTGACTGATACGACTAGAATAGAAGCAGCAAAACCAACAATTTTAAAAGTTTTAGAAGATGGTGGAAGTTGCGTATTGATGTCGCATTTAGGACGTCCAAAAGGAGTTTCTCCGGAGTTTTCATTGAGCCATATTGTTGATACCGTTAGTGAAATAATTGGAGTTCAAGTAAAATTTGTTGATGATTGTGTTGGTGAAAAAGCAGAAGCTGCTGCAGGAAATTTAGAAGCAGGAGAAATCTTATTATTAGAAAACCTGAGATTTTATGATGAGGAGAAAAAAGGAGATGTAAAATTTGCAGAGCAACTTTCAAAATTAGGTGATATTTATATCAACGATGCCTTTGGAACAGCGCATAGAGCACATGCTTCTACTACAATTATTGCACAGTTCTTTGAAGGAAAAAAATGTTTTGGAACATTACTTGCAAAAGAAATTGAGAGTATTCAAAAAGTATTAAACGATAGTCAAAAACCAGTTACTGCAATATTAGGAGGAGCAAAAGTTTCTTCAAAAATTACAGTTATTGAGAATATCTTAGATAAGGTAGATCACTTAATTATTGGTGGCGGAATGACTTTCACATTTATAAAAGCGTTGGGTGGAGAAATTGGAGGCTCTATTTGCGAAGATGATAAACAAGAATTGGCATTGAGCATTTTAAAAGCAGCAGAAGAAAAAGGAGTACAGATTCACTTACCAGTTGATATAGTTGCTGCAGATGACTTTAGCAACGATGCAAATACGCAACTTGTTGACATCAAAGCCATTCCTAATGGATGGAAAGGACTTGATGTTGGACCAAAAGCAATCCAAGAAATTCATGAGGTTGTAATGAAATCTAAAACAATTCTTTGGAACGGACCTTTAGGTGTTTTTGAACTGGAAAGTTTCGCAAAAGGAACGATTGCTTTAGGAAATTCTATTGCAGAATCTACTGCTAATGGATGTTTCTCACTTGTTGGTGGAGGTGATTCTGTTGCGGCAGTAAAACAATTCGGATTTGCAGATAAAGTAAGTTATGTTTCTACAGGTGGAGGCGCTATGTTAGAAATGTTAGAAGGAAAAACATTGCCAGGTATTGCAGCGATGTTGAAATAAAGCCCATCCTAACCTTCCCAAAGGGAAGGAACTAAAGTACATAATTAATATAAGGATTTATCCTGCAAGGTTTTTAAAGCCATGTAATATTTTAACCCTCTCTTTTATCAAATATAAAGAGAGGGTTCTTTTTTAGTTTTCAAATGTCTATTTTTGATTTGAAATAATTCACGGGTAAATATGAAATACACAACACTTCCAAATACAGCTATAAAAATTAGTAAAATTTGTTTAGGCACTATGACTTGGGGCGAGCAAAATACGGAAGCCGAAGGACATGAACAGTTAGATTATGCTTTAGATAAAGGGGTTAATTTTGTTGATACGGCTGAATTATATGCCGTGCCGGCCAGAGCAGAAACCTATGGTTCTACAGAAAAAATAATTGGAACGTGGTTAAAAAAATCAGGAAGAAGAGAGGATATAATTTTATCTACAAAAATTGCTGGCTCAGGAGCTTATACGGCTCATATTAGAAAGAATGGATTCTCAAAAGAAGCGCTTACCGAAGCGATTGAGGGCAGTTTAAAACGCTTACAAACAGATTACATAGATTTGTATCAGTTGCATTGGCCAACAAGACCCGTGAATTGTTTTGGTGTACGAAGTTTTCCACATGAAAACTTTAAGAAAAGAGAAAATAATTTTGTTGAAGTTCTCGAAACTTTGAATGATTTTATCAAACAAGGAAAAATCCGTCATATTGGAATTTCAAACGAAACTCCTTGGGGAATGATGAAGTATGTTAGAGCAGCAGAGGAACATAGTTTACCAAAACCGATAACCATTCAAAACTCCTATTCTTTATTACATAGAACTTATGAGATTGGGTTATCTGAGGTTACTTTGGAAGAAAACATAGGTTTACTAGCCTATTCTCCGTTGGCAAACGGAGTATTAAGCGGAAAGTATTTAGATAATACGCCAGAAGGAGCCCGCATGACCTTGTTTCCAAGAAATGTAAGGTATACTAGTAAACAATCTGAAAGAGCAGTTAGAAAGTACCTTGAAATTGCGCAAAAGCACGGACTTACTTTAACCCAACTTTCAATGGCTTTTATGTATCAACTGCCTTTTGTAACAAGCACAATTATTGGAGCTACTAAAATGAGTCAGTTAAAAGAAAATTTGGCGAGTATTGATATCGAATTATCGGCAGAAATAATTAAGGAAATTAATGCAGTGCATGCTGTAATGCCTAATCCTGCGCCGTAATTAGGAAACAGTCAGCGTCACTCTGAACTTGTTTCAGGGTCACATAACATTATAAACTTGTCATTCCTGCCTTTCGACTACGCTCAAGATAAACTAGCAGGAATCTTCTGTTTAAGAAGTTATCATATTAATGAGATTCCTGCCTTTGCAGGAATGACAGAATCAATTATAGATTTAATGAATACTCAAGAACTTAAAGAATTTTTAGATGCAAAAGTATTGGAATATAACAATCCGAAATTTATTGAATCGGATCCAATTCAAATTCCGCATCAATTTTC
>JAGLDM010000447.1 GCA_023145595.1 Flavobacteriaceae bacterium
GCATTAAAATACAAATGATAAAAAACAACATTTAAATCATCTGGAGAATTATTTGTATAGATCAATTTCTGCTTTCCAGCATATTGATATGTTTCAACATCCATGTCTATTTCCATGGTGTAATCTACATGTTGTTGCCAATAATATGGGTTTTCGTTTTGTGCTTGTGCTAACGAAAAAACAGAAATTAAAAACGCTGTTATAAAATATTTATTCATCTTCTCACAATTAAATTACTTACTGACCATTAACCATTTTATCTGCCAATACTAAAGCATTGTATGCGTTTAAAACACCTCCTGAAACCGATAATTGATCAAAGGAAACCATTGTTCCTTCACTCCCTGGTAAAATAACTTCAAAAGGAATTTTAGTCGCAGAATTTATTAAAATATGCTTTACCTGACTTGCAGATAATTCAGGATAATACGATCTAACTAAAGCGGCAACTCCAGCAACTTCTGGCGAAGCCATTGATGTTCCTTGAATAGATTTGTACTCATTATTTGGTACCGTTGAGTAAATCTCAGAACCCGGAGCAAAGATGTCAACATTCTTCTTTCCGTAATTAGAAAATACTGACACTATATTTTCATTGTAAGCACGTGTAATCGCTCCAACAGTAATTACATTGTCGGCTATTTCTTTTATTTTATCTGGAGCATCTGTAGGAAAGTTGTCGTTCTTGTCGATGTTTTTACCATCGTTTCCTGCAGCATGAACCAATAATACATCCTTTTTTTCAGCATATTTTATAGCATCATAAACCCATTCTGCATTTGGAGAATAACTTTTACCAAAACTCATATTTATTACTTTTGCTCCGTTATCTACTGCATAACGAATTGCCAAAGCAACGTCTTTATCGTACTCATCTCCATCAGGAACTGCTCTTACGGCCATTAATTTTGCGTTTTTGGCAACTCCATTCATACCAACACCATTATTTCGTGTTGCTAAAGCGATTCCCGAAACATGAGTTCCGTGCATTTCCTCTTCTAAAGAACCAACCACATAAGCATTTCCATAAACCACATCTTTTATGTCATTTACATCGTCTCCTGTAACGCTTCTTCCGTCAAAATCAACATTGTAATTTAAGTTTACTTGACCACTAAAATACTCAATAGCATCACCCATCCAACCTAATATTTCTTGAACATCCCCTTCATCTGAAAGGATACTCATTAAATATGGGTTTTGGTCTTCTTCTGGAAGTGTTTTATACTCTTCAATTGTATAATTTTGCTTATTCAATTTAGTTTGAGCTTTCAAATCATTTTCTGTCAAAACCTTTTTTGCTTGTTCATAATTGGCTAAATTATTTACTGCAACTTCGTATTTTTCGTTAAAATCTTTGGCTACTTTATTATAATAATCGTATTCCGGTTTGTCTTTTTTCGATATCTGGTCTTCGGATAAATCACCGTATTTAGTATTTAGTTTTTTGTAAATTCTTGTGATTTCTAATTGTTCTGGACTCGCGTCTCCTTCTGCGCTCCCGAAGAAATTCCATCCATAAATATCATCTATATATCCGTTTTTATCATCATCTATTCCGTTCCCCGCAATTTCACCCGAATTGGTCCAAATATTATCTTTAAGGTCTTCATGATTGATGTCTATTCCTGAATCAATTACCGCAACAATTACAATTGTTCCTTCCTTATCAGAAACAAAATCGTATGCTTTATCAATACTCATTCCGGGTATAGAATCTGTCGCTAAATCTGCTTGAGGCCATTTTTGAATTTCGGCTTCGCTCATTTCTGCTTGCTTGGCAGGAATATTAATTGTGGTTGAATTGTCCGTTGGAACGGCAATTTTATGAATTGATTTTGAAGTATTACAACTCGCTAGAGTTAAGACAAGGCCTAAGCCTAAAATAAATTTTTTAGCCATTTTTTTCTCTATTTACTGTTAATTAAAAATCTCATTAAATTTAAAGGTGTTTTTAAGACGGACGCCTTTTTCTGTGTGTTTAACTGTACATATTTCAGTTTGTGTATCGTGTTCTAAAAACAAGAAAAACTCTTCATCTGCTGCTTTATTTAAAAACAATTTTTTTTCATCCATGGTTATTAACGGGCGCGTGTCGTACCCCATTACAAAAGGCAATGGAATATGGCCTGTAGTTGGCAATAAATCTGCCATAAAAACCAACTTTTTTCCTTGATATTCAATTATCGGAATCATTTGCTTTTCGGTATGTCCATCAGCAAAAAAAATATCAAAATTTAAATCTATGCCTGGTTTTTTATCTTCTGGGTTTATAAATTTTAATTGACCACTCTCTTCTATTGGATTGATGTTTTCCTTTAAAAAAGAGGCTTTTTCTCTGTTATTTGGTTTCGTTGCCCAATTCCAATGATTTTGATTAGACCAATAATTAGCATTCTTAAACGCAACTTCATATCCTGTTTTATCATGGTTGAATTGAATAGCACCCCCGCAATGGTCAAAATGTAAATGTGTTAAAAAAACATCTGTAATATCATCTCTATGAAACCCATGTTTTGCTAGAGAGCCATCTAAAGTATAATCTCCGAACAAGTAATAATATCCAAAAAACTTAGCTGATTGCTTGTTGCCCATTCCGGTATCGATTAAAATAAGTCGATCTCCATCTTCAATAAGCAGACTGCGCATACTTAGATCGATTAAATTATTACTGTCCGCAGGATTTGTTCTTTCCCACAAAACTTTAGGTACAATTCCAAACATCGCTCCTCCGTCGAGTTTAAAGTTTCCTGTTTCAATAGAGTAAATTTTCATTTAGAATAAATTTTTTGTAAAGGTGCTAATTTTTAATAGATTAAAGAGCTAAAGAAATTAAAAAACCGTCGTGCTATAAAGCAGACGGTTTTTTTGGAGGCGTCGAACGGACTCGAACCGATGTACGAGCTTTTGCAGAGCTCTGCCTAGCCACTCGGCCACGACGCCATTTAAGGCTGCAAATTTAACACATTTTAAATTGCAAACAAGTATTTTTAACCTTTCCTTTTTCTCTTTAACACTATGGTAACCATTTCAACATCACCTCCAATCGGTGGATTAATCTTGGAAACCGATATTTTTGCCCATTTTACCATCGGAATCTCTTCCAATATTCGTTCTATTATTCGATCGGCAACATGCTCTAATAGTTTGGCACGTATCGCCATTTCTTCTTTTACAATTAAGTTTAAATGCACATAGTCTACGGTATCTTCAAGTTCATCTGACTTTGTTGATTTTGACAAATCTGCCTTTACTTTTACATCTACTCTGTAATCTGAACCTATTTTCCCTTCTTCTAACAAACAACCATGGTAGGCATAGACTCTAATATTTTCTACTTTTATAATTCCCATTTCCTATAAGTTCTATATTCAAAGATACTAAATTAGACTCCTTTTTTGTAGCTGATTTGATAAAAAAATCAATAATTTTGCACTTCATTATGATACCATGAGCGAAGAAACAAAATCATTGAACTTTATAGAGCAAATCGTAGCAGAAGATTTGTCTAACGGATTGGATAAAAATAATTTACGTTTTAGATTCCCCCCAGAACCGAATGGCTACTTACATATTGGTCATGCAGCATCTATCTGTTTAAATTTTGGATTAGGGCAGTTGCATAATGCTCCTGTAAATCTTCGTTTTGATGATACAAACCCAGCAAAGGAAGAGCAGGAATATGTGGATGCTATTAAGAAAGATGTGGCTTGGCTTGGATTTAAATGGGATAATGAATTGTATTCTTCAGACTATTTTCAACAATTATACGATTGGACAATTGATTTAATCAAAAATGGAAAGGCGTATGTAGATGAGCAATCATCAGAAGAAATTCGTTCTCAAAAAGGAACTCCGACTGAAGTTGGTACCGATAGCCCGTTTAGAAATAGATCTGTTGAAGAAAATATTTCTCTATTTGAAAAGATGAAAAATGGTGATTTTGAGGAAGGAACTATTGTATTACGTGCAAAAATCGATATGCAGCACAATAATATGCATATGCGTGATCCTATTTTATATCGTGTTTTAAAAAAAGAACATCATAGAACCGGAAACGATTGGTGTATTTATCCGATGTATGATTGGACACATGGTGAGTCGGATTATATTGAACAAGTATCTCATTCTTTCTGTACACTCGAATTTAAAAGTCACAGAGAATTATACGACTGGTATTTAGATCAAGTGGTAAGTCCAGATAAAGTAAGACCTAAACAACGTGAATTTGCGCGTCGTAATTTGAGTTATACTGTAATGAGTAAGCGAAAATTATTACAATTGGTAGAAAACGGAGTTGTAAATGGCTGGGA
>JAGLDM010000448.1 GCA_023145595.1 Flavobacteriaceae bacterium
ATTGTATTTCTTCTCAAGATTGGATTGACTTCGCTGTTAAGTTCGAAGAGGCAGGGGCTGATGCTCTTGAGCTGAATATTTTTATAATGCCTTCTGATAGTAAAAAAACTGCAGTAGAAATAGAAGAGGAGTATCTTACAATTATTAAAAAAGTAAAGACAAAGGTTAGTATTCCTGTCTCTGTAAAGATGAGTCCGTATTTCACAAATATTTCAGAGATGATTGGCAAATTGGATAAAGTTGGTGTTTCTGGACTAGTACTTTTTAATCGTTCTTACAGCCCCGATATTGATATTGATAGAATGGAAATCACATCCTCAAGTGTTTTTAGTGGGTCTGGTGATTATACTTTACCGTTGAGGTGGATAGCGCTAACTAATCAAAAAGTTACTTGCTCATTAGCAGCATCAACAGGTATTCACGATAGTTCGTCGCTAATTAAACTATTGTTGGCTGGAGCAGATGTTGTGCAATTGGCATCTACAATTCTTATTAATGGCCCAGAGCAGGTAAATAAAATGTTAACTGAACTAGAGGAGTGGATGAATAAAAATGATTTTCTGAATGTTAATCAGTTTAGAGGTAATTTAAGTAATAAAAACAAGAATCCTGCAGAGTTCGAAAGAGTTCAGTTTATGAAATATTTTAGTAACAGGAAGTTGTAATCAGAGTGTTAATTTTTAGATTCCCGCTTTCAATGCGTTGGAAATATAGGGAGGGTTTGTTATCTGATGCTTAGATGTAAATACAACGACCTCTAATACCAATTAAGTTAATAAATGCCGTATTTAATACTTTTAAATAATGATTACTAGTTATTGATTTAACAGTTTTATTTTCCATTTGATATAACCATATTGGTAACCATCCTTTCAAACTTTCCATGAAAAGAGGAGAATTGTATGAGTATATACAAAACAAAAAACTCCCGATAACAAAATGCTATCGGGAGTTTTAATATTTTAAGAACTGTCATTCCTACGAGGGCAGGGGTCTAAAAACAAAAATTTTGTTTTATCCTAAAGCTATAGTTTTAAAGCCTACAACTTCAACATCTCCGTATGTTTTCACATATTCAGCAACAGTTTTCTTGTCATCTTTAATAAACTCTTGGTCTAATAAACATTGTTCGTTATCTAAAGTTGTATTATCAGAAATAAAACGCTCTAATTTACCAGGTAAAATTCTATCCCAAATTTGTTCTGGTTTACCTTCAGCTTTTAATTCAGCTTTTGCGCCTTCTGTAGCTTTTGCTAATATCTCATCAGATAGTTGAGCCATAGAAATATATTGAGGTACATTTTTAAGAGTTTTTCCTAAACGACCTAATTCAATATTTTCTTTTTCTATAACAGCAATTCTAGCTTCGGTTTCTGAAGCAATAAATTCTGGGTCAAAATCTTTATAAGATAAAGTAGTTGCTCCCATAGAAGCTGCTTGCATTGCTAAATCTTTAGTCAATATAGCTGCATTATCAACTGCATTAGATAAACCTACCATTGAAGCAATTTTATTACCATGAATATAAGAACCTATATAAGATGCTTTAATTTTTTCAAAAGCGGTAATGTCTAATTTCTCACCAATCACACCAGTTTGCTCAATTAATTTTTCAGCAACAGTAATTCCGCCAAAATCAGCAGTTAAGAATTCTTCTTTAGAATCACAATTCATTGCGATTGCGGCAAATTCGTTAGCTAAAGCAACAAAACTGTCGTTTTTTCCAACAAAGTCAGTTTCACATGCTAATACAATAGCAACACCTTCTGTGTTGTCATCGTTAATTTTAGCAACAGCAACACCTTCAGTAGATTCTCTGTCGGCTCTTTTATCAGCAATTTTTTGACCTTTTTTACGAAGAATCGAGATTGCTTTATCAAAATCACCTTCAGCTTCAACCAAAGCGTTTTTACAATCCATCATACCAGCACCTGTGCTATTACGAAGTTTTTTTACATCTGCAGCAGAAATTTTTGCCATTTGTTTAATCTTTATTTGTGTTAAAACTTACTCGTGAAACAAAACAGAATCACGAGTAAAGTTTAATAATTATTTTAATTAAGCTTTTGCTTCTTTAGTC
>JAGLDM010000449.1 GCA_023145595.1 Flavobacteriaceae bacterium
TCTTCCGTTGCCCAACGAAATCTAAAACCGAGTCCGTCTATCATTCGCGCTGAAACGGTTCCAACCGTATATTCGCTATAATATTCTGGGACGTTGTAATAGGGTAATGCCTTTTTTTCTTGTGCCATGAGTACAGAATGTATTAGTAAAAATAAAATAGTTAGTCTTTTCATTTGCTGTGTTAAATTAGATTTTTTATCTCATTTAAATAAAACATAGTCTTCTCTACAATTGAGAAAAATCAAATGGCTTTAAAAATACTCGTGAAATATTAGAAACCGAATTTGCATATTCTGGCAAGTCTTTAATACGCTGCCATTCCGGATGAGGTCCGAATTTCGACCAATTTTCATCACGTTCTTCCATATCCTTAAAAGCCAACATATACGTCAAACATGGCATGTTAGGCCCTGAAATTTTCTCTCCAAAAAATACAGAATGCAAACCTACGTCGTTAAAAATTTCCAATTCACTTTCGTTAAACATTTTAATTTTACGTCGTAGTGCATCTTCGTTATAGGCTTCATAAGTACGAAGTTCAAAAACAGTTGAACCGCTAACAGGTTTAATCGTTTTTGGAAAACCATCAAAAGCAGTAAAGAGGGAAGCCGTATATCTATTAAATGGGAATTTCTCTTGTGGTGTATTCAAATAATCCTGAGCATCAACTTGAAAGGTTGCATCCTCTTTCAAGTTATTTAAAGTCACATTAAAAGAATTCATATCCTTATGAGAAATTAATAAGTATACCTTTTTGGGCATCGCATCACCTATTTCTTCAAAAAAACCAACATTCTCTATTCCTTGACGATTTAAAGCTGGAATCAGGGCTTTTTCAACATAATTATAAAATGGTTTTGCTGATTTACCAAAACTCATTTCATAAACTCTCAATTCAACAAACTCCTTCTGTCCAAATGCAAAAGCAGAAAACAATAGCGCTATTAGTAAAATAATTTTACTCATTGATATTTGATTTTAATTAGTTGTTTTCAAAATACTCAATCCAAAGTTAATCAAATTTAATTGCTTTTACCGGACTGATTTTTGTAATTACATAAGACGGTACTAAGAGCATCAGCAGACACAATAAAAGCGTACCTAAATTAAGCATTAAAATATATCCAAAGTCGATATAAACTGGTGCCTCTTTTACATAATAAGTCTCAGG
>JAGLDM010000045.1 GCA_023145595.1 Flavobacteriaceae bacterium
GTAAGCCTTCGGCCTAGTACATCTTGATTCGCACCTCACTGATAGCCTATATTTGTATCAAATAAAAACGTAAATATGGCAATATCAAAAAAGGATAATGAAACAAAAATGTTTTCATTAGTAGAGCAATGGCAGAAGGTAGGAGGTAATAAGATTAAGTTCTGTAAAGAACATAATATTAATAAATCAGGCTTTTATTACTGGCTTAATAAGTACAATGATAAATATTCCGTAGGTATTCCTAAACCTGTATCAGAATCATTTAGTAAGATATCCACTCCTAAAAAAAAGGCAAACCCTTTAAAAATAATATACCCCAATGGAGTAACAATAAATGTTGCTACCACAGATTTAAAGACCTTGTCTTCATTAATTAAACTTTGGGATTAATGTTTGGACTAAACGAATCAATCAACTTTTACCTTTATAAATATCCTACAGATATACGTAAGGGGTTTAACGGACTTAGTGGTATAGTCGTTAATGAAACATCTTATGAAATATTATCGGGAGATGCTTTTATATTTATAAATAAACAACGAAATAAAATGAAGATCCTGCGATGGGAAACAGGAGGCTTTGTGCTTTACTATAAAAGACTAGAAAAGGGAACTTTCGAAGTCTTAAAAATAGAAAATAATGAACTTATATACAAGGTAGATTATCATAAATTAGTGATGTTAGTAAACGGTGTAAATACTAAAAACATTACGTATAGAAAGCGATATAAAACAGCTTAAAAGAGTTGGTTTAACTAGATTTTTCGTATATTTACATACGTTAAAAAAACAAATAAATTGGGAGAATTAAAGGAACAAGAATACATTGATAAGCTTATAATTTCAGATAACAAAATCTCAAAGTTAGAGTCTGAAAACGCAACATTAAGAAGAATGATTTTCGGACCTAAAAGCGAGAAATTTATTACCGAAGTAGATGTAACCCAAGGTAAGCTTTTTGATGATTCTGAAACTTTATCAGAACCTGCAACTCAGGAGAAACCTGAAACAATTACGATAGAAAAACACACTAAAACAAAACCTAAACGTAAGCCTTTAGAAATTACTATTCCTGATAATATAGAAAGAAGAACTGAAATAGTAGAGCCTGAAAACAAGCAAGAAGATTTTAAACAAATTGGAGAGGAAGTAACAGAGTTTCTAGAGGTAGAACCTGCCAAAATATATGTTAGAATAATAGTAAGACCAAAATATGTAACTCCCCAAGGAACTATTGTAATAGCTGATAAACTTGAAATGGTTTTGCCAAGATCTAATGCTGGCACAAGTGTTTTAGTGAAATTAATAACTGATAAATTTGCAGATCATCTACCTTTTCATAGACAGTTGAAAATATTTAAAAGAGAGGGTGTAATAATTGCTGAATCTACATATAATGGGTGGTTTACTAAGGCAAGTAAGATTTTAGAACCTCTATATCAGACTCTAGTAGAGCAAACTGTAAATACTGATTATGTAAAGGCGGATGAGTCTCCAATACCTGTTCAAACAAGAGATAAAAAAGGATCGACACATAGAGGGTATCAGTGGGTTTATCAGAACCCAATTAAAAACATAGTTG
>JAGLDM010000450.1 GCA_023145595.1 Flavobacteriaceae bacterium
ACCCTTTTAACAGTAATTAACGGAATAGATGTTGATTTTCGAAACTATAAAAAGCTTACAACTATATTTATCTTCGTTTTTAGGTGATAATAAAATTGGTTTTGTTCCAACTATGGGGGCTTTACATCAAGGGCATTTGTCGCTAATTCAAAAATCTATTGAAGAGAACGATGTAAGTGTTGTGAGTATTTTTGTAAACCCGACGCAATTTAACAATCAAGATGATTTACTGAAATACCCCAAAAATTTATCAAAAGATATCACTTTGTTGGAATCTGTGTCGTGTGATGTTTTATTTGCGCCTTCTGCAGATGAAATATACAAAAACAAACTAGAGTCTGAGGCTTTTGTTCTTGACGGACTTGAAAATCAAATGGAAGGGAGATATAGAAACGGACATTTTGATGGCGTAGGAACTGTCGTAAAACGATTGTTTGAAATTGTGAATCCGACCAATGCTTATTTTGGAGAAAAGGACTTTCAGCAATTGCAAATAATAAGAAAGTTGGTAGAAAAAACAGAATTAAAGGTCACCATTCATGGGTGTGAAATTATTAGAGAAGCAGATGGATTGGCGATGAGCTCTAGAAATGTGCGTTTAAACAAAAACCAAAGACAAGAATCGACTGTTATTTATAAAACTCTCCGCAAGGTAAAACGCCTTTTTTTGACTAAATCTATCCAGGAAATTACGGAATGGGTTTCAAATGAATTTAGTAAAAATGCAGAAATGTCATTAGAATATTTCTTAATTGCAGATGAACAGACTCTTAAATCAATCAATACAAAAGAATTAAATAGTTCGTGTCGTGCATTTATTGCCGTAAATATTGGGGATATACGACTTATAGACAATATTAATTTATAGGTGAAAAACAAAATAAAATAACTAATTTTGGAGCATGCAAGTAACAATAGTAAAATCTAAAATTCACAGGGTTAAAGTAACCGGCGCAGAGTTAAATTATATCGGTAGTATCACTATAGATGAAGATTTAATGGAGGCGGCAAATATCATTGAAGGAGAAAAAGTTCAGATTGTAAATAATAATAATGGCGAACGTTTAGAAACCTATGTGATTCCCGGAGAACGTGCTAGTGGTGAAATTATCCTCAACGGGGCTGCAGCAAGAAAAGTAGCAAAAGGTGATATTCTAATAATTATGTCTTACGGAATTATGACAATGGAAGAAGCTAAATCTTTTAAACCATCGTTGGTATTCCCCAATGAGGAAAACAACTTACTTCAATAAGATTTGAGAAGAAAAATAGTCAAAATACTTTTGATGATACTTCCAATAGCATTGGGAGTTTTTTTAATTTTATCTTTTTTGTCAAAATTGTCAGAATCGGATAAAGAAACGATTGTTAATTCGTTCAAATCGGCAAATTATTGGTGGGTGCTATTGTCACTTTTTTTAGGAATTTTAAGTCATCTTTCCAGAGCTTACCGCTGGGAATTTATGCTAAACCCAATAGGGTATCATCCAAAAATGTCAAATTTGGTTTTTATGGTATTGGTGTCTTATTTGGTAAATCTTATCATTCCGAGGGCAGGAGAAGTTGCCCGAGCAACAGCCATTAAAAAATATGAAAACATCCCTATTGATAAAGCCTTGGGAACTATAGTTGCAGAGCGTATTGCAGACGTATCCATACTTCTTTTTATTTTGGGAATTGCTTTTTTAGTTCAAGCAGAATTTCTATTGAAAAGCGGTTTATTTAATCCCGTACAATCTATTATTACGTTGTCTATTTTAGGAGTTGTCGGAATTGGATTTATACTCCTAATTCGAAAATCGAAACACTTAATTGCTCAGAAAATAAAAACATTTTTATTGGGAATCTTAGAAGGGTTGCAAAGTATTCTAAAAATGAAGAGTAAATGGGCATTTATATTTCATACGATTTTTATTTGGTTGATGTATGTATTGATGTTTTATGTAGTAACTTTTGCATTACCAGAAACATCAAACCTACCTTTTGGAGCTATTATTACAGGATTTGTTGTTGGTGGATTAAGTATGGCGATTACGAATGGAGGTCTTGGAGTGTATCCGGTTTTTGTGGCAAGTGCCCTTATTTTGTATGGTGTTGATGAAAATCCAGCAAAAGCTTTTGGGTGGATTATGTGGACCTCACAAACACTTATGATCCTTGTTTTTGGCGGACTCTCTTTTTTATTGTTACCAATGCTTAACAAAGCAAAATAATTCCCTTTCTTTGCGTAAACTTCTTTTATGGCAAAGATAAAAACAACATTTTTCTGTCAAAATTGTGGCACTCAATATGCTAAATGGCTTGGGCAATGCAGTTCCTGTAACGAATGGAATACGATTGTTGAAGAACTCATTCAAAAAGAAGAAAAGAGGGCGTGGAAACAGACAGTTTCTTCAAAAAAAATCACAAAAGCACTTCCTTTATCAGAAATTGAAATAAATTCAGAAGATAGAATCGATACAAAAAACAAGGAATTAAATCGTGTTTTAGGAGGCGGAATTGTACGTGGTTCTATGATTCTTTTAGGAGGAGAGCCAGGTATTGGAAAATCTACTTTAGCATTACAAATTGCTCTTTCTAGTTCAAAAAAGGTGCTATATGTTTCTGGGGAAGAGAGTCAGAATCAAATTAAAATGCGAGCCGAAAGATTGAACGGTCAAAATTCAAATTGTCTGATTTTAACGGAAACAAAAACACAAAATATTTTTAGGAGCATTGAAGAGGTGCAGCCAGAAATTGTGATTATAGATTCCATTCAAACACTACATACAGAATATATTGAAGCGTCTCCAGGTACGGTTTCGCAAATACGAGAATCCTCTGCAGAACTCATTAAATATGCCAAAGAAACTGCAACTCCGGTTCTATTAATTGGGCATATTAACAAGGACGGTAACATTGCTGGGCCAAAATTGTTGGAGCATATGGTTGATGTTGTTTTACAATTTGAAGGCGATAGAAATCATACGTACCGAATTTTAAGAGCACAAAAAAACAGGTTTGGCTCTACGGCAGAATTAGGTATTTATGAGATGTTAAGTTCTGGTTTGAGAGAAGTTGAGAACCCTTCAGAAATTTTGATTTCAAAAAAAGATGAAGCGCTAAGCGGAACCGCTATTTCTGCTACCTTAGAAGGGATGCGACCTTTAATGATAGAGGTTCAGGCTCTTGTGAGTACGGCGGTTTATGGAACACCACAACGTTCGGCAACAGGCTATAATGTTAAGCGGTTGAATATGCTGCTAGCGGTTTTAGAGAAACGAGCAGGATTTAGGTTAGGAGCAAAAGATGTTTTCTTAAATATTACGGGAGGTATTAAAGTAGACGATCCCGCAATAGATTTGGCGGTAGTTTCGGCAATTCTGTCGTCGAATGAAGATGAAGTAATTCCACAAAATTATTGCTTTGCTGCAGAAATTGGTTTGGCTGGTGAAATTAGGCCAATTAATAGAGTAGAGCGGCGTATATTGGAAGCAGAGAAATTGGGTTTTGAAAAAATATATATATCAAAATTCACCAAAATGAGTAAATCCAACTTTGAAATTGAGATTGTTTTTATCTCTAAAATTGAAGAACTTTTTCAAAATCTATTTGCATAAAAAAAGGCTGCCATCGGCAACCTTTTTTTTAATGATTTTATTAACTTCTTTATTTTTTGTTTACAGTTACAATATACTTTTCTAAAGCCATTGTCATAGAAGGTACTTCAGGAGTAGGAACTTTAATGTTACAATTTAATCCCGCGTTCTCAGCAGCTCTAACAGTGGAGTTTCCAAAAACAGCAATACGTGTTTTGTTTTGCTTAAATTCAGGGAAATTCTTAAATAAAGAATCAATTCCAGAAGGGCTAAAGAAAACTAAAACATCGTAAAAAACATCTTCTAAGTCAGATAAATCACTTACAACAGTTTTGTAAAAAACTGCTTTTTCCCAAGTTATATCTAAATTATCTAATTCCGTCGGAATTAAAGGTTTTAACTTGTCTGAACACGGTAGTAAGAAAGTTTCTTCGGTGTGCTTTTTAATCAATTTGGCTAATTCTGGGAATGTCTTTTTCCCAACATAAATCTTACGTTTTCTATAAACAACGTATTTTTGTAGATAATAAGCGATTGCTTCAGACGAACAAAAATACTTTAAGTCATCCGGCACTTTAAAACGCAT
>JAGLDM010000451.1 GCA_023145595.1 Flavobacteriaceae bacterium
TGCTAAAGGCGAATTAGACTTCGCTCCTACAGAAACATGAACTTTACCTTCAGTTAATTTTCCTAGTACTGTAATTGCTGCTTGCAATTCTGCTTCTTTTCCTGCCAAAACATAATCGTAATCGGCTGTTAAAGGTGCACTTGCATAAGCAGAAATAAAGATTGCTTTTGGGGCAACCGCCGGATTTGCAATTACGTCATACGGACGTTGTTTTACAAATGGCCAACAACCAGAAGAAAGTAACGTACTCTTAACCACATCAGCAGATGCTGAGGCTAAATCAATTTTTGCATTCTCTTGATAAGCTTGTTCTTTATCTGCAGTAATTTTTACTGCTAAAATTTTTCTTTTTTCTCCACGTACAACTTCAGTTACTTCACCGCTAACAGGTGAAACAAACTTAATATCTTCATTCGTCTTACTGTAAAAAACAGTCTCACCGGCTTTCACCTTAGCGCCTGCCTTTGCAACAAGTTTTGGAACAATTCCATGGAAATCTACGGGTAATAATGTATAAACATTACTGGCTACAGCATTGGTCGTGACTTTATCTGCTTCACCTTTTAACTTAATGTCTAACCCTTTTTTGATTCGGATGTCTGTTGACATATTCTAAATTTGAATTAATTTTTAGCTTTTAAAAGCGGTGCAAATTTAATCAAAATAGATATTACTAAGGTGATATCTATTATTTTATCTAATTTTATTTATTTATTTATAATCAATCTAAATAGGCGGGTGAGTTACATGAATAATTGCATATTAGGAATAATTATATATGAATACCTTTTAAACACGTAATCTCAAGTTAAAACTCAACTACCTTTTTTTGACCCTTCAAGTCAAATAATGGCTGTTTGACTAAAATGAAAGATATATTTATTAATGAATTATATCTCTTTGAGATTACGAGCACCAAATTCTGACTGACCTAGACTTAACTTAAATGAAAAACAAGTCAAGTACAAAAGCAATGTTTTGAAAAAGGTGAATTTGGTTATAGCGACAATATAACCTAAAATTTCGTTCAGCAAATTCATCGTTGCTAGAAAAGGAGCAACTATTTTATTAAAATTTAATTGGGAATGTGAAAGAAACTATGAATAGTTATGAAATATATCTCTTTAGCCTTATTTTTGATAAATTTCTTGAAAAGAGCCATTATGAAATTTAACCTGCCCTCACTTATTATTCTTACCTTCTTAATCAATCTGCCTGCTTTTTCTCAGTCTAAGGAAATAATAGACGCCTCGTACATTAAAACCATTACCCTACAACCTGTCAAGTCAGAAAAGTACACCCCTATTATGCGAATGGGCGAAAAATTTATTTTATCCTTCGATGATTTAGAGGCTGATCAAAAAGAATATTATTACAAAATAGAACACTGTGATTTTGATTGGAATCCGTCTGGATTATCAGACCGAGAATATATCGTAGGATACAACGAGGATCGTATTAGAGATTATGAAAATTCGATAAACACCTTACAGTTTTACACACACTATTCTGTTGTTTTTCCAAATAGCAGTACCAAGTTTAGACTGTCTGGAAATTATACAATTACTGTGTTTGACGAATATAACGACATCGCTTTTAAACGAAAATTTGTGCTATACGATTCACAGGTTCGTGTTGGACTATCCATAAATAGAAGTCGTGATTTAGGCTATTACGACACAAAACAATATGTTGAGTTTTTTATCAATCACCCAAAACTACTCATTAACAATCCGTCCAAAGAAATAAAGGTAGTCTTAATGCAAAACAACGATTGGAATACAGCAATGACGGGTTTAGAACCTCAATATTACAGAGGCTCACAACTCATTTATAAATATGTTGATAAAACAAATTTTTGGGCTGGGAACGAATTCCGTTATTTTGACAGCAAGAGGGTTAGAGATGGGAATATTGAAATTGCTAGAATAGAATCTGGTCCTAATGTATACCACACTATTCTCTTTACTGATGATGAACGAATTGATTCCCCCTACTCGCTAAACCCAGATATCAATGGGAATTTTGTAGTGAGAACCATAGATGGATTTGAAGGAGAATCAAATATTAGTGCAGATTATACTTGGGTGTTTTTCTCACTTAATTCTCTTGAAGACTTTAGAGGAAAAAAAATATACATCAATGGTAATTTTAATAATTGGAAAGCAACTAAAGATTATGAAATGAAATATAATTCCGAAAGTGGTTTGTATGAAGGTATTGTATTAATGAAGCAAGGATTTTACAATTATCAATATATTACTATTGACGAAAACAATGTTAGAAGCAATCATGATATCGACGGCTCTTTTCATCTTACAGAAAATGACTACACAATTCTTGTATACTACAGACCCTTTGGAAGTCGCTATGATAAGGTTATTGGATTTGGAACTGCTAAATCTGATAAAATACTGAATTAGTTCACTTTCGAATAATTTTATATTTTTGCAAACACGATATGAGTTATGATTCAACAAGTAACAAACGGAATAAAAATTTCTGTCGAGACCAATTTTATTGGTACGGGCTATCATAATGACCGCTTACATTTCGCGTTTGACTATCAAATAACAATAGAAAATCAAAGCAACGACTCTGTACAATTAGTCTCAAGACGTTGGAATATTTTTGATTCTCTAAACAATATCGAAGTTGTAGAAGGCGATGGCGTTGTTGGAAAAAAACCTATTTTAAAACCCTCTCAAGCTCATACTTATAAATCTAGTTGCTTGCTAAATAGCACTGTAGGCGCCATGAACGGCTATTATCTAATGGTCAATTTTACAACAGCTAAAACCTTTAAAGTACAAATACCTACTTTTCAACTTTTAACTTCTGGAGCCTTGAATTAGCACAAACCCTTTATTCTTTTATTAAATAACGGTAACTTTTTGTGTAGAAATATCCTCGCAAATTAAATGCGCTTTGTTGTTTTTTTCTTGGATAGAAGTAATTGGAGTGTCTACCTTTGATGTGACAATTTTATTAAGCCCATAAATATTATATATTTGTTTTATGAATGAATTACCAATGAAAATTGCAAAGAAGTTAGAAGGTAGAGTTAATACAAACTCTCTGCGAAAACTCTCAATTCAGAATAATTTAATTGATTTTTCATCGAATGATTATTTAGGGTTTTCAAAATCCGAAGTAATTTTTCAAAAAGCACATCAGTATTTAGTTGAACAAAATTTACAACAAAACGGAGCAACTGGCTCTAGATTACTGTCTGGAAATCATAAGTTACATGAAGAAGTAGAAGAGCAATTAGCGGGTTTTTTTAATACTGAATCTGCCTTAATTTTTAATTCTGGTTACAATGCTAATCTTGGATTGTTTTCTTCTGTTCCCCAACGTGGAGATGTGATTTTATACGATGAATTTATTCATGCTTCTATTCGTGATGGAATTCGATTGTCAAACGCCAAAGCATATAGTTTTAAGCATAATGATTTAGAAGATTTAGAGCAAAAAATTCTTCGCCAATCCCGATATCTATCGGGGCAAAGCCACACTGATCCTATCGAAATATACATCGTCACCGAATCTGTTTTTTCTATGGATGGTGATTCTCCAAATTTAATTGCAATGTCAAAACTCTGCAAAAAAAACAAAGCGCATTTTATAGTTGATGAGGCGCATGCCGTAGGGGTTTTTGGGATCAACGGACAAGGATTAATTCAGCAATTAAAATTAGAAAACGATGTTTTTGCTCGAATTGTTACTTTCGGAAAAGCGATGGGATGTCATGGTGCTGCAATATTAGGTTCTAAAAAATTGCAATGCTATCTCATAAATTTTGCTCGGAGTTTTATTTATACTACTGCTATTCCGCTACACAGCGTTGCTACGATTAAAATAATTCTGGAAGAATTGATCACTAAACCGAATCGAAGTAAAGAATCTCAACAGGAAAATCTTCAAAAAAATATTCAGTATTTCAACCAACAATTAACCACTGTCAACCATCAACTAAACTTTATTAAAAACAATTCATCAATACATTGTTGCATTATTTCAGGAAATGAAAAAGTAAAAGAAATTGCAAGTAAAATTCAGAAAAAAGGGTTTGATGTAAGAGCTATTTTATCGCCAACGGTTCCGAAAAATCAGGAGCGACTGCGAATTTGTTTGCATAGTTATAATACACCGCAAGAAATAGGTGAGGTTTTAAACTTACTTCATACTTTTGTTGCGTCACCCTAAACTTGTTTCATGGCCGCATAAAAAACGCAGAATAATCATGAATGATTCTTATACAACATTAGCCGTTTTTGAATATTCAACTGAAGCAAATTTAGTAAAGTCTAAGTTGGATTCTGAAAACATACAATCCATGCTTATGGACGAAAAGACGATAGATTCAGACCCTTTAATAAGTATAGCTATTGGTGGAGTTAAACTGTGCGTTCATAATGATGATTTGGAAAGAGCAGCGAAAATATACAATGAGATTAGAATTTATAAAAAAGATGAGAGTGGAAATGATATTCATTGTGTTAAGTGTAATTCCACACAAATATTAGTTGCTCCTTTACAACGAAAAAATATTTTTTATATGTTATTTCCTTTTTTCGAAAAGACAAAACATATATGTAACGATTGCAAAACTATTTTTTAAATGAATAAATATTTCATCACAGGAATTTCAACAGATGTTGGAAAAACAATTGCTTCTGCCATATTGGTTGAAGCTTTGAAGGCAGATTATTGGAAACCGATACAAGCAGGAGAACTAGAGTTTTGTGATACTAAAAAAGTAGCATCTTTGGTTTCAAATACGAAATCGGTATTTTACCCAAATTCATTTGCCTTAAAAACGGCAATGAGTCCACATGCGGCAGCAGATATAGACGGAATAAAAATCACGTTAGATAAAATAATAGAACCTATTACCGAAAACAATTTAATTATTGAAGGAGCGGGTGGACTGTTTGTCCCGATAAATCATTCCCAAACGGTTTTAGATCTTATCAAATCAGATTATAAAGTAATTGTAGTTTCTCGGCATTATTTAGGAAGCATCAATCATACTCTTTTAACGGTAAAATTATTGCAAGAAAAAGGATTTGACGTTTCTATCATTTTTAGCGGAAATGAACATAAAGCTACCGAAGAAATTATTGTAAAAATGACCGGTGCTGAGGTTTTGGGAAGAATAAATGAAGAAGAAATATTTGACAAGGACGTTGTGAAAAAGTATGCTGATTTGTTTAAAATACAGTTAGATAAAACATGAATTGTCATTCCTGCGAAGGCAGGAATCCAAATAATAGAAACTAAAATAGATTCCTGCCTTCGCAGGAATGACAGAACAAAATGAACCTACAAGAAAGAGACAAAAAACACCTGTGGCATCCATTAACACAGCATAAATTACACCCCAATCACTTACCCATTGTTCGTGCAAAAGGCTGTTCGTTATTTGATGAAAACGGAAAAGAATATATAGACGGAATTGCATCGTGGTACACTTGTATGTATGGGCATTGCAATGAGGCTATTACATCAAAAGTTAAAAGCCAGTTAGATCAATTAGATCATGTGATCTTTAGCGGATTTACCCATAAACCCGCCATTGAATTGTCGGAGGCATTGATGCAAATTTTACCCAAAAACCAACAAAAAATATTCTTCTCAGATAATGGCTCAACCTCCGTTGATGTTGCTATAAAAATGGCTTTGCAATACCATTTTAATAAAGGAGAAAAAAGAGGAAAAACAATTGCTTTAGAAGGCGGATTTCATGGTGATACTTTTGGAGCCATGTCCGTTTCAGGGCTGTCGATTTATAACGGCCCTTTTGAAGAGTTTTTTATTGATGTAGCTAGAATTCCGGTTCCGACCACAGAAAATGTTGAGGCTGTAAAACAACAATTTGAGCAATTATTAAAAACAGGAAATGTAGCGGCATTTATTTTTGAGCCTTTAGTTCAAGGAGCCTCAGCAATGTCTATGTATGACGCTAATTTATTGGATGAGTTAATTGTAAAAGCACATTCATATGGAGTGGTGACAATTGCCGATGAGGTAATGACTGGCTTTGGAAAAACGGGAAAGAATTTCGCTTCTGATTATTTACAGCACAAGCCGGATATTATGTGCCTGTCCAAGTCTTTAACAGGCGGAATTGCCCCCATGGCATTAACAACCTGCTCGCAGAAAATATACGATGCTTTTTATGACGATGAAATCGGAAAAGGTTTTTTTCACGGACATACGTATTCTGCAAATCCACTGACATGCACCGCTGCTTTGGCGAGTATTGAGTTATTACAGACCGAAGAAATTCAAAAGAATATAAAACGGATTAAAGCCTCCCATCAAGATTTTAACGAACGCATAAAAAACCATCCAAAAGTTGCTTCTACGCGGCAATTGGGAGTCATCTTTGCCCTCGATTTGAATGTTAAAATGGAACGTTATGGGAATTTACGAGATAAATTATTTAACCATTTTATGGAAAACGGTGTGTTTTTACGACCACTCGGAAACACCATTTATATTTTAGCACCTTTTGTAATTACGAATGATGAATTAGAAAAAATATATCGATCGATAGAAGGGGTTCTAAACACCCTATAAGTTTCAATCTGGTATTGGCAAGTTAATTTGTTCTTGAGAATCTTTAATGGTAACATATAAGTCTTCATAGAACCATTCCCCTTCAACTCTAATGGCGGAAACAACCAAAATTCCATAGCCTTTAGATCCTTTTAGCGGAACAGTAAACTCGGCGTTTCCATTTTCATTTTGGGCAGAAACATTTCCGTTCATTTCACCGTTTGAAGTAACAGGGTCTCCAAGAATTTTAATTATTTGGGGGCTATTAGTGGCTTGTTCTACCGCATAATCATACGGACTCGCATTGCTCATGAAATTTTTGATTCCGAAAAAAGCAATTCCTGCCCCAAATACAACAAACAGAATAATTCCTAGACAGCCACAACCAGGTACAGCCCAAACCCAATTTCTGCCAAACCAACTTTTTTGTTTCTCCATAATATAATTTCAATTAATAAGATGCTTTTGAAAACAAGGTATTACTTTTGTCAAAAATACAACTTAAGTGCTACATCCAATTTCTATTACTGCAATCACTTCAATTTCTCCCTTGGGTATAAACCAAGAGGAAATATGGCAAAATTATTTAAGTGAAAATCATCATTTCTCAAAACATAATTTTAATGGAAGATTAGAGTATGTTTCAGAATTAAATGAAGCAGGTCAGTTAGAAATAGAGAACTTACGAAAAGAAGATAGACGTTATAAAGATTTAGATAAATCGGTTTTAATGGTGATTATTGCTGCAAGAAATGCTGTTAAAACTGCAAATTGGAAATCGGGAGATTTTGGAATAAATATTGGTTCATCAAGAGGAGCAACGGAATTATTTGAAAAATACCACCGTGATTTTTTAGAGAAAGGGCAAACAGAAACGTTAACCTCACCAACAACAACTTTAGGGAATATTTCTACGTGGATTGCGCATGATTTGCAATCTCAAGGACCCACGATAAGTCATTCCATTACCTGCTCTACAGCGCTGCATGCTGTTTTAAATGGTGTCGCTTGGATTAATTCGGGTATGAGTGATACGTTTTTAGTAGGAGGAAGTGAAGCGCCTCTCACAGATTTTACCATCGCCCAAATGAAGGCCTTAAAAATATATGCTCCTTGTGATACTGAGCAGTCGTTACTGAGCGGTTCTAATAATCATCGGGACGAAGAATACCCCTGTAAAACCTTAGATTTTTCTAAAAGGAAAAACACCATGATTTTAGGTGAAGGCGCAGCAGTACTGTGTTTAGAAAAAGGAGTTGTTGCTAATGCATTAGCAACAATAACAGGGATTGGTTACGCCACAGAGGTTTTAAAACATAGTATTTCTATTTCAGAAGATGCACATTGTTTTCAAAAATCGATGCAAATGGCGCTAGAAGAAACCGCCCCTTCAGAGGTTGATATTATTGTAATGCATGCACCAGGGACTATAAAAGGCGACTCTTCAGAGTATAAAGCCATTGAAAAAATTTTTAAAAGTAATCTTCCTGCTGTAACTTCAAACAAATGGAAAATAGGGCATACGTTTGGTGCTTCTGGAGCACTTAATTTGGAATTAGCGATTTTAATGTTGAAACATCAAAAATTTATTGGAGTTCCTTTTTTAAAGAGTCAGAAACCTCCGAAACGAATCAGAAAAATTATGGTAAATGCTGTTGGGTTTGGAGGGAATGCAGTGAGTGTTTTAGTGTCAATTCCAAATCATTAGTAATTAAACTATTCTTTGACAATTACGATAATTATCAATACCTAATTACAAAGAATTTTAGTATTTTTGCCCCTTTAAATCAAACAATTATGAGTGTACAAAAACACAACTGGACGAAAGAAGAAATTCTTGAAATTTATAATAAACCCGTGATGGAATTGTTGTATGATGCAGCAACTATTCATAGGAAATATCACGACCCAAATACGGTACAGGTTTCTACCTTACTATCCATCAAAACTGGCGGATGCTCAGAGGATTGTGGTTATTGTTCACAAGCTGCCCGTTATCATACCGATATTGAAGGTAATGATTTGATGACTGTTAGTGAGGTAAAAGAGAAAGCTATAAAAGCGAAAGAAAGTGGTAGTTCTCGTGTTTGCATGGGAGCCGCTTGGAGAAATGTTAAGGATGGTTCTGAATTTGACGAAGTACTAGAAATGGTGCGAGGAATCAATAAATTAGACATGGAAGTGTGCTGTACTTTAGGTATGATTACCGAAAATCAAGCGAAACGTTTGGCAGAGGCTGGATTGTATGCATACAACCATAATTTAGATTCATCAGAAGAATATTATAAAAAGGTGATTTCTACGAGAGGTTATCAAGATAGACTAGATACTATTTCGAATGTTCGGAAAACCAATATAACGGTTTGTTCAGGTGGAATTATTGGTATGGGTGAGGCTATTGAAGACAGAGCAGGTATGTTAGTGGCCTTGTCTACTTTGGAGCCGCAGCCAGAATCTACTCCTATAAATGCCTTGGTTGCTGTTGAAGGAACTCCGCTGGAAAAGGAAAAACCTGTTGAAATTTGGGAGATGATTCGAATGGTATCGACAACTAGAATTGTAATGCCAGAAACTCAAATTCGATTATCTGCTGGAAGATCACAAATGAGTAGAGAAGGGCAAGCCATGTGTTTCTTTGCCGGTGCAAATTCTATTTTTGCTGGAGATAAACTATTAACTACTCCAAATTCTAATGCAGATGACGATATGAAAATGTTTGAATCATTAGGCATGGATCTGCAGGAACCTTTTGCGAAAAGAGAACAAACAGAATCAATTGAAGCAATTGATTCTGCCTATCAAGAAAAAGGAGAAAAACCAAAATGGACACGGCCTGATCATAAGATAGAGCGAAACGAAGCTGCGAAATCAAAAGCAAAAGAGT